>JAQSWD010000162.1 GCA_029266835.1 Steroidobacteraceae bacterium | reverse complement strand
CGGCCCATCTCGACGAAGGTTTCGTAGGTGCCCTGCACGATGCCCTGCGAGCCGATGTAGATCCACGAGCCGGCCGTCATCTGGCCGTACATCATCAGGCCCTTGCGATCGAGCTCGTTGAAATGCTCCCAGGTGCTCCAGCGTGGCACGAGGTTCGAATTCGCGAGCAGCACGCGCGGTGCGTCCTCGTGTGTCTCGAAGATGCCCACGGGTTTGCCGGACTGGATCAGCAGCGTCTGGTTCGCCTCCAGCCGCTTCAGCGAAGCGACGATGGCGTCGAAACTTTCCCAGTCGCGCGCCGCGCGGCCGATGCCGCCGTACACCACCAGTTCCTCGGGCCGTTCGGCGACCGCCGGGTCGAGATTGTTGTGCAGCATGCGCAGCGCCGCTTCGGTCAGCCAGTTCTTCGCGGACAACGTGGTGCCGGTCGGTGCATGAAGCACGCGGGTCTTGTCGACGCGGGTCATGGGGTCACCTTTCGTTGGGTGTGGTGGCAAAGCGGATGCACTCCGCGAAACAGTCGCGCAGCGCCACGCGCAGCACCGCGGCATGCGCATCGTCCAGCGGAGCGGGCCAGTTCTGCTCGGTGAAATGCGCGGGCTCGTGCAGATATCCGCGCATGGCGAGCTCCATCTGCAGCGCGTGCACGCTGTTGGCCGGAGCGCCATAGTGGCGCGTGATCCAGCCGCCGCGGAAGCGCCCGTTGGTCACGCGGCCGAGCTTCGTCAGGTCGCAGCACTTCTCGATGGCTTCAGTCAGCCGCGGCGCGCAGGACGCGCCGCCGTGAGTGCCGATGTTGAACTGCGGCAACACGCCTTCGAACAGTCGCGGCACGCGCGAGCGGATGGAGTGCGCATCCCAGAGCACCACGCGGCCGTGGTCGGCGCGAAGGCGGTCGATCTGCTCGCGCAACGCCGCGTGATAGGGATCGAAGTACGCCGCGCGCCGGCGCTCGATTTCCGGCGACGCGGGTTCGCTGCCCGGTCTGTAAAGCGGCTCGCCGTCAAAGGTTTCGAGAGGGCAAAGGCCCGTGGTGTTCTGGCCGGGATACAAGGACGCGCCCGAGGGGTCGCGATTCACGTCGATGACGGTGCGCGACAACGCGGTGCGGACAGTGGTGGCGCCCATCTGGTGTGCGAAGTCGTAGAGCACGTCCACCCAGTAGTCGGCATCCTTGCGTGCCAGCCACGGCGACGCGAGCCCGGCTTCGATGTCGGCCGGAATCTCGGTGCCCGTATGCGGAAAGCTCACGATGAAGGGCAGGTCTCCGTGATGTACGGCCAGCCATTCGTGGTGGCTCATGCGCCTCTCCACACGCGTTCATGCAGCGGGTTTGCACCGATGGCGTACACCAGCTCGGCGGGCCGCTCGACGTTCCATATCGCGAGGTCGCATTGTTTGCCGGCTTCGAGTGTGCCGATGGATTCGGACATCCCCAGCGCCTTGGCCGCGTGGCGCGTCACGCCCAGCAGACACTCGTCCACGGTCATGCGGAACAACGTGGCCGCCATGTTGAGCACCAGCAGTATCGAGGTGAGCGGCGATGTGCCGGGGTTGTGGTCGGTGGCGAGCGCCATGGCCACACCGTGCTGGCGCAGCAGATCGATGGGCGGCAGCTGCTTCTCGCGCAGGAAGTAGAACGCGCCCGGCAGCAGCACTGCCGCCACGCCTTCGCGCGCCATGGCCTCGATGCCGGGTTCGCTGGCGTATTCGAGATGATCCGCCGAGAGCGCCCGGAATGCCGCGGCCAGCGCCGCGCCTTCCTGGTCAGAGAGCTGCTCGGCATGCAGCTTCACGCGGACGCCTTGCGCCGTGGCGGCGTTGAACACGCGCTTGCATTGCTCGCGCGAGAAGCCGATGTTCTCGCAGAAAGCGTCCACCGCATCCACCAACCCCTCCTTGATGAGTGCAGGCAGGATGTGGCGGCAGATCTCGTCGACGTAGTCGTCGGCGCGACCAGCGAACTCCGGTGGCAATGCGTGCGCCGCGAGCAGAGTGGTGGTGATGTTCATGCCGCGCACGTTCGGGCTGGCAAGCTCGCGCGCGACGCGCAGTTGTTTGCGCTCGTGCTCGAGCGTCAGGCCATATCCCGACTTTATCTCGACAGTGGTCACGCCTTCGTTCATCAGCGCATTGAGCCGGGGCAGCGACGCGGCAAGCAGTTGTTCGTCGGTGGCCAAGCGGGTTTCTTTCACCGTCGACATGATGCCGCCACCCTGTCGGGCAATGGCCTCGTAACTCACGCCCTTCAGGCGCTGCTCGAATTCATGCGCGCGATTACCGGCGTACACCAGGTGCGTGTGGCAGTCGATGAGACCGGGCGTGATCAGCCGGCCCATGCAGTCGACGGATTCCGGGGCTTCGAGGTCCCGAGGCGCGGCATTCGCGGCGCCCGCGTAGAGGATCCGGCCTTTGCCGCAGGCGATGAGTCCATCGTCGACCAGTCCCAGGCCGTCATCCGCAGGGGAGCCGGCCATGGTGGCCAGCCGGGCATTTCGCCAGATGCGATCACAGCGCATGGGGTCACCTTATATAAGAGAATGCGGCGATGGAACCCCAGGCGACCTCGTCAGGATTTCTTTGGGCCGCCGCGGCGCTTCTTCCCGGTGGATGGGCCAGCGATGTCCGCATCGAGTGGCGGGACGGGCGCATCGCTCGCGTCGAAGCGGATGCGCAGGCTCGCGGCGGTGAAGAGCGCGTGGGCGTCTTGCTGCCCGGCATGCCCAACCTGCACAGCCATGCGTTCCAGCGCGGCATGGCCGGGCTTACCGAGTACCGCGGGCCCGCGGCCGATAACTTCTGGAGCTGGCGCTCGCTGATGTACCGCTTCGTCGGGCGCATGACGCCCGAGGATCTCGAAGCCGTGACGACCTGGGCCTTCGTCGAGATGCTCGAAGCCGGCTTCACGCGCGTGGGTGAGTTTCACTACGTGCATCACGACCCGACTGGCCGGCCCTATGCGGACCCGGCCGAGCTTACCGCCCGTGTGATTGCGGCAGCCGAACGCACGGGAATCGCGCTCACACTGCTGCCGGTGTTCTATGCGCAGGGTGGATTCGGCGGCGCACCCGCGAATGAAGGGCAGAAGCGATTTCTGCACGATGTACCGCGCTTCGCGCGCTTGCTCGAAGCCAGCCGCCGTCTCGTGGGGAAATTGCCCGATGCTTTATTGGGAATCGCGCCGCATTCGTTGCGCGCGGTCACGCCCGGGCAGCTCACGGAATTGCTGCCGCTCGCGGCGAGCGGGCCTGTCCACATGCATGCCGCCGAGCAAACCGGTGAGGTGGAGCAGTGCCTGGCCTGGTCCGGCGCGCGGCCCGTGCAATGGTTGCTGGATCATGCGCCCGTGGATGCGCGCTGGTGCCTGGTCCACTCCACGCACCTCGATGACAGCGAGGTGGCGCGGCTGGCGCGCAGCGGCGCAGTGGCGGGGCTGTGCCCGATCACCGAAGCCAATCTCGGCGACGGCATTTTCCCGGCCACGAAGTTTCTCGCCGCGGGCGGGCGCTTCGGCATCGGCACGGACTCCAACGTATCGATCAGTGTGGGCGATGAACTGCGCCAGCTCGAATACAGCCAGCGTCTGCGCGATCGCGCCCGCAATGTCGTCGAGGGCGCGGTGCCTTCGACCGGGCGGACCTTGTTCGATGGCGCATTGCGTGGCGGCTCGCAGGCGCTGGGCATCGAAGCCGCGCAGGCTGGCATCGTGGACGGCGCCCCGGCGGATTTCTTGTCGCTGAATGAGAAATCCCCCTTGTTAGCCGAACGAAGCGGTGATGCGCTGTTGGACAGTTTCGTGTTCGCGGGTTTGCGCGATGCCGTCGATGGCGTGTGGCGGGCGGGAAAGAAGCAGGTGACTGGTGGTCGCCATCACCTGCGCGAAGGAACCGAGCGCGCCTGGCGCCTCACGCTGGCACGCCTGCTGCGGGAGTAGTTTGCCGCTCGACCACGGCGGCGCGGCTGGTTTACAGCCGCGCCGGCGGGTGGTTCAGGCGTCGAGCATGGTGGCGAAGCCACCGTAGATCATGCGTTGCCCATCGAAGGGCATTTTCATGGCTTCCATGCGCGGGTCTTTCATGGCCTTGTCCCAGCCTTGATCGCGCGCCTCTTTCGAGGGCCATTCCACCCAGGAAAAAATGACTGTTTCGCCATCCTTGGCTTGAACCGCGCCTTGATAGTCGGTGACCTTGCCGGCGGGGATGTCGTCGCCCCAGGCGTCGACCACGCGCGTCGCGCCATACTCCTTGAGGAGCGCGGCATGTTTGTCGGCCATTTCGAGGTAATCAGACTTCCTGTCGGTGGGCACGGGGATCAGGCAGCCGTCGACGTAGCCCGGGCGCTCGGCCTTGCCGCTGTCGTTAACCGGTTCGAAGCCGCCCCAGATCATGCGCTTGCCATCGAAGGGCATGGTGCTCATCGATTCGGTCATGCTCTGATCATTGCGCATCGCTTCGTTGGCCCGATCGCGTGTTGCCTTGTCGGGGTACTCCACCCAGGAGAAGATCACGTCCTCGTCGCCGTTCGCCTTGACCGAGCGCTTGAAGTCCGTGACCTTGCCGTCCGGCACGTCATCGCCCCAGTTTTCCACCATGCGCGTGGCGCCGAGCTTCTTGAAGTACGGCAGCGCGTCGGCGGCGTGCTTCTTGTACGCGTCCTTGTTCGCTCGCGGCACCGCGGCAACGAATCCTTCGATATAGGACATGGGTTTCTCCTTTTCGTTGGGGTCTCAAGTGAGACGCTATTGTGCGCCCGGCGTTCCGGGCCGGTCGTAGGACCTTCCTGGGAAATCCGCATCGCTGCAATCCGACAATTTGCGTGGGGAAATGCGCCGGGTGCATGGAATAGGCGACACTGTGAGCGTTCACAATCGAAATGGAGTGATGCGTGAAGTTGTATTCCGGGCCGTTGAGCATGTTCGGCGCCAAGGCCGAGATCGCATTGCGCGAGAAAGGCGTGGCGTTCGATCTCGAGATGGTCGCGTTCAGCCAGGAGAAGGGGTATTCGCCACGCCACCCCGAGGTGCTGCGCGCGAACCCCAAGCGGCAGGTGCCGGTGCTCATCGATGGCGAGGTGGAGTTGTTCGACTCCACGCAGATCTTCGAGTACCTGGAGCATCGGTATCCGCAGCCGGCGTTGTGGCCTGAGTCGCCGGCGGCGAGATCGCGAGCGCGCCAGCTGGAATTGATGTCGGATGAGGTGTTCTTTCCGCATGTCATCCGTTTGATGGGGATGCGGGCGAAGCCGGACCCGGTGGACAAGCCCGAGTGGATACAGGCGCGCGAGGGAATCGAGGCTTACTACTTGAAAATGGAAAGCCAGCTGGCGGATCGCGAGTGGCTGGCGGGTGAGTACGGGTATGCGGATATCGCGTTCTACATGGCGCAGTTCTTTGCTGCGCGCCATACGGTGCCGATGAGC
>JAQSWD010000161.1 GCA_029266835.1 Steroidobacteraceae bacterium | reverse complement strand
CGCCGGGCGTTACCGCCGCGCCCATCTACTCTTCTCGCGTCAGACCCTCACCGATCCACCGACTCGATCAGCAACACAAACTCGGTCTTCTTGCCTCGTATCCGCTCCGCCCGAACCGGCAGATACCCCAGCGCCGGCGCCACCCATGTGCGCGTCAGCCGGTCGGCGCCGGCGCGTTTGCTGGTGTAGATCAGCGTGTCGAGTTCACCCAGGGCCGTGTCGATGCGGGCATTGCCCTCGAGGCGCAGTTCGTATTCCTTGAGTTTGTCGCTGTCGATCATCGAGATCGTCGGCGGCACCTGGCCGGTCGCCAGGCTGCGCAAAATATGGATCTGCAGCGACATCGCATCCTGCGCGCCGGCGTCCAGCGCCAGGTCGACCGCATGGTTCTTGGCGACGCCGGTGACCCGTTGTCTGGCCCAGTCGAAGTCGAGGCGGATTTCGCGGTCCTTCTCGTCGACACCGCGGAACGACAGGGGTTGCACCACGCCGTCCTGCAACCGGAACGTGCTGACCTGCGTGAGAGTTTCGGAGAAGGCCATGCGGAAAATGCCGCGGGCGTTGCTGACCGACGAATAGGAGTACAGGTCGACACCGGCGCGGCGCAACTCGAGCACCGTGGTGCCGGCGGTCATGCCTTTCCACTCGGCGGTGAAGGTGGTCTTGAAAGGTTTGAGGTCGATGGCGTCCGCATGGGCGGAAGTGGCGCCGGTCAGTGCGCCCAGGGCCAGCAAGACACTCATCAGCACTCGCTCAGGCAGCCGCATCGTTTTCCTCGATGAGTGGCGCGGGCAGGGGTTCGCCGTCGAAATATACCGAAGTGTCGCGGCATTCCACCCGGCCCGTGGCGATGAGAGAACAGACATGCGGGTAGATGATGTGTTCCAGCGCATGAACGCGGGCTGAAACGGTCTCCGGGGTGTCGCCGGCCCGCAGGCGCAGCCTTCCCTGCATGATCACGGGGCCGCCATCCAGCTCGGCCGTGACGTAGTGCACGCTGGCGCCGTGATGCGAGTCGCCGGCGGCGATGGCGCGCGCATGCGTGTCCAGGCCCTTGTACAAAGGCAGCAGCGAAGGGTGGATATTGAGCAGCCGCCCCGCGAATTTCTGTACGAATTCCGCCGACAGGATGCGCATGAAGCCGGCGAGGGCGATCAACCTGGCGCCCGAAGACTCGAGTTCGGCGGCGAGTGCGGCGTCGAAGCTGGCCCGGTCGGCGAATTGCTTCGCAGGCACTACGCTGGTTGACACCCCCAGCGCCGCCGCCCGCGCCAGCCCGCCAGCCGTCTCGCGGTCGGCGATCACCCTAACTACACGATAGCCGCTGCCCGGATTCTGGGCGGCTCGCACGATGGCTTCCATGTTGCTGCCGCGCCCGGAAATGACCACGGCGACCGGCAACAAGGCGCTCACTCCTCGATGACCACGCCGCGCGAGCCGCGCCCCAGCGCGCCGATCACCGAGACTTGTTCACCCAGGCCACGCAGCGTGGCCAGCGCCACGTCGACGTCGGCCGGCGCCACCACGGCCACCATGCCGATGCCGCAATTGAAGGTGCGATACATTTCGGGCGCGGCAACCTTGCCCGCGGCGGCGAGCCAGTCGAACACCGGGTCGCGCGCCCAGCTCTTGCGCTGGAGCACCACTTCGAACCCGTCGGGGATGACGCGCGGAATGTTGTCGGTGATTCCCCCGCCAGTGATATGGGCAAATCCTTTCACGTTCACCTTCGCCGCCAGTGCGAGCATCGACTTCACGTAGATGCGCGTGGGCGTGAGCAGGCGATCGAACAGGGTCTTGCCGTCAACCAGTGTCTTGTCGTCGGCGCCGGCCACCGAGACGAGTTTGCGGATGAGCGAATAACCATTGGAATGCGGCCCCGAAGAGGCCAGGCCCAGCACCACGTCGCCGGCCGCCGTCTGCGCGCCGTCGATGATGCGATCGCGTTCCACGACTCCTACACAGAAGCCGGCGAGGTCGTAATCATCGCCGTGATACATGCCCGGCATCTCGGCGGTTTCACCGCCCACCAGTGCCGCACCGGCAAGCTCGCAGCCTGCGGCGATGCCGCGCACCACGGACTCGGCCACGTCCACGCGCAACTTGCCCGTGGCGTAGTAGTCGAGGAAGAAGAGGGGTTCGGCGCCCGAGACCGCGACGTCATTGGCACACATCGCGACGAGATCGATGCCTATCTTGTCGTGACGGTTCGTGTCGATGGCGAGCCGCAGCTTGGTGCCCACGCCATCGGTGCCCGAGACCAGCACCGGCCGCTTGTAGCGGTCGAGCGGTACTTCGACCAGTGCGCCGAAACCGCCGATGCCTGCCAGCACCTCCTTGCGCATGGTCCTGCGGACCATCGGCTTGATGCGTTCGACGAGTTCGTCACCCGCGTCGATATCGACGCCGGCATCGCGATAGGTGATTCCGGACTCGGTCATCTAATCTCTCATCTGATTGTTGTCTGATTCTTGAGGGAAAAAACGTGCGATATTGTAGCCAAATGCGTCCTCCCTTCGGCAGATTCGTCAGAGTCCTGGGCCCGCTCATGGGCGTCGTGTTGCTGCTCGCTGCGAATCCCGCAGCGGCCACGCGCCAGGTCCGCGTTTACGAGACCAATGTTTCCGCGCAGGCCGACGCGGCCGTGCAGGCGCAAGCGGCTTTGCGCGTGGTGCTGGTGCGCGCCACGGGCGAGCGCGGGGCCGCCAACGATCCGGCGCTGGCAGGCATTCTTGCGCAGGCCCAGCAATACGTGATCGGCACGCGCCCCGACCGCGGCGGCGCCGTCACCGTCATTTTCGATGCCGGCGCGCTGGAGCGCGACATCACCGCCGCCGGCCGCACGATCTGGAGCAGCGAGCGGCCCGTGCTTCTGGTGGTGCTCACGGGCGGGCCGGCAGCGGGCGCCTTCGAATCCCGCCGCCAGGTGGAAGGTACGCTGGACTCCGCCGGGAATCGTCGCGGCCAGCCCATCAACATCGTTCGTCCAGAGGCGGTGGGGCTCCCCACGCCCGGTGACATCCCGCCCGAGGCCGCGCTTGCCGCGGCACAACGCGCGCGCGCGGATGGCGTTCTCGTGGGCTACGGCGACGCGGTCCCCAATGGCGGAACCTGGCGCTGGTCTCTGTATGCGTCCGGGGTCAGCGAGACCTGGAACGGTTCGCTCGAGGACGGCGTGCACGGCGCCGCCGACGTTTTTGCACGCAACTCCGCGGTCTTCGCGGCCACTCCTGACATGTCGATGCTGGTGGAAATCGAAGGCGTGGCCACGCTGAAGGAATACGCCGGCGTCGCCGAGATGCTGGGCGTGGCACCCGGTGTGCGCAGCGTTCAGCTGGCGGAAGCGGCCGGCACGCGCAGCACGTTCGCCGTGGTGACGCGTGGTGGCACGGATGCGCTGCTGTCCGCGCTGAGCGCCAATTCCCGTTTCGAACGCATCGATCCCAAGGCTGGCGGCACGGTCGCATTTCGCCTGCGCCAGTAACGCCGATGCTGCGGCACTTACCCAATTTCATCTGCCTGGTGCGCATCGCGCTCATCTGGCCGACCATCGACGCCCTGTACTCGGGCCGTTACTGGCTGGCACTGGCGCTGGTGTTCGTCTGCGCGGTGTCCGATGGTCTCGACGGCTGGCTGGCCAAGCGCTTCAACTGGACCTCGCACCTCGGCAAGATCCTCGACCCGCTGGCGGACAAACTACTGCTGGTCGCGTTGTTCCTCACCGCCACCTGGATGAACCTGCTGCCCTGGTGGCTGACCGCGGTGGCCGTGGGCCGGGACGTCATGATCGGCCTGGGCGCGGTGGTCTACCGGTTCTGGTTCGGCCCGCTGCATGGCCGGCCCACGCTCACCAGCAAGATCAACACGGGCTTCCAGCTGGCCGTGGCGCTCGCCGCCATCCTCGGCGCGGCCACCGGCATGCCTACCGAGGAAATGGTGACCGCGCTGGCCATCGTCACGCTGATCACCACGGTCATTTCCGGCGCCGGCTATCTCGGCGCGTTCACGAAGCGCGCGCTGACGAGTTAGCGATGCGGCAGCTGACGCTGGGCGTGCAGCTCAAGGAGCGCGCCACCTTCGCGAGTTTCCTGACGGCGCGCAACGTCGAGGTGGTGGCGCATCTGCGGCACGTGGCCGAGGCCACACCGCCGGGCGCCACGTGGATCGCCGGGCCGCACACCGCCGGCAAATCCCACCTTTTGCAGGCGGTCTGCGCCGCCACGGCGGGCAAACGCGCGGCCTATCTTCCGCTGGAGTCGTTGCTGCCCTTCGGGCCGGCCGCCATCGACGGCGCGGACCAGCTCGACGTGGCCTGTTATGACGACGTGCAGGCCGTCGCCGGCCTGGATGACTGGGAACGAAAGCTGTTTTCGCACTGGCAACGCGCGCTGGAACGCGGCGGCACGCTGGTATTCGCGGCGCGTGAAAATCCCGCCCAGATCGATTTCGGGCTCGCCGATCTCAAATCGCGCCTGGCATCGTCGACGGTGTTCGCCGTGCGCGAGTTGAACGACGATGAACAGATCGAGGCGCTGGAGCTGCGCGCGCGCCTGCGCGGCTTCGATCTGCCCGTGGAAACCGCGCGTTACCTGCAGCGCCGGTATCCACGCGACATGCGGTCGTTATGCGAAGTGCTGGATACGCTCGACGACGCGGCATTCACCGCGCAGCGGCGCATCACGGTGCCGTTCATCAAGGAAATCCTCGACCGGAAGCCCTGACTAGCTTCTGGCGGCTTTCCCGGCGGACAGGTTGGCCGCCACTTCCGCGACACGTTTGCCCAACGCCTGCGCGAGCACGATCTCGTCATCCGACAAGGTGCCTGGCTGCGAGGCCAGCCCCGCCACGTGCGTGGCGCCGTAAGGCCCACCGCCGGTGCGCGTCTGATTGACCGCGCGTTCGGTGAACGGCAGTCCCACGATCAGCATGCCTTGATGCAGCAGCGGCACCGTCATCGTGAGCAGCGTGGATTCCTGTCCGCCGTGCAAGGTCTGCGACGACGAGAATACGCCCGCCGGTTTTCCGGACAGCGCGCCGTCCAGCCACAGCGAGGAGGTGCCGTCGAGAAAATACTTGAGCGGCGCAGCCATGTTGCCGAAGCGGGTGGGGCTGCCCAACAGCAATCCGTCGCAGCGCCGCAGGTCTTCGAGCGTGGCGTAGGGCGCGCCGGTGTCGGGCACGGCCTTGACCGGCCGTTCGCTCTCCGCGGAAACGGGCGGCACGGTGCGGACCGTGGCGGTGCAGCCCGCGACCGTCGCGACGCCGCGCGCGGCCTGGCGGGCGAGCTCGGCGGTGGCGCCCTGTCGCGAGTAATAGACAATGAGGATTTCAGTCATGTGGTGACTATGATGCCGCATGATCTGTCGACGTTCATTCGTTTCCGGAAGGGTGCAAGGCGTGTTCTACCGCGCCACCTGCGTTCGCAAGGCCAG
>JAQSWD010000036.1 GCA_029266835.1 Steroidobacteraceae bacterium | reverse complement strand
CTCGCGGACATCGCCGCCGGCCGCATGGTGGTGATCATGGATGACGAGGACCGCGAGAACGAAGGCGACCTCATCATGGCCGCGCAGAAGGTGCAGGCCTCCGACATCAATTTCATGGCGCGCTTCGGTCGCGGCCTCATCTGTCTCACCCTGACCGCGGAGCGCTGCCGCCAGCTGCGCCTGCCGCTCATGGTCAGCGAGACGCACCGCGAGCATCGCACCAACTTCACGCTGTCGATCGAGGCGGCGGAGGGCATCACCACGGGCATCTCGGCGCATGATCGCGCGCAGACCGTGCTGGCGGCGGTGCGTCCCGATGCGCGCCCCGAACATCTGCGCCAGCCCGGGCATATCTTTCCGGTGATGGCACAACCCGGCGGCGTGCTGACGCGCGCTGGTCATACCGAAGCCGGTTGCGACCTGGCGCGGCTCGCGGGTCTCGACCCTTCCGCCGTGATCGTCGAGATCATGAACGATGACGGCACCATGGCGCGCCGCCCGGACCTCGAATCCTTCGCGGAGAAGCATGGCCTGAAGATAGGCACCATCGCCGATCTGATCCGCTATCGTTTGAGGCAGGAACGTTCGGTGGAACGCATCGCCGAGCAGGACGTGCAGACCGAGTTCGGCGCCTTCCGCCTGATGGCGTACGAGGATCACGTGCATCGCGACGTCCACCTGGCCCTGGTGCGCGGCAAGCTCGAGTCGGTCGATTCGCCGCTGGTGCGCGTGCATCCCATCGACACGCTCAGCGACATCGTGGGGCTGCGCGACCCGGGCCGCACCTGGACGCTGCGCGACGCCATGCGCCGCATCGCCGACGTGGGCACGGGCGTGGTCATCGTCTTGCGCGACCACAGTTCGCCGCGCGAACTCGCGGATGCGGTCGCGGCACTGGGGCAGAAGACGGTCCACAAGGCCGTCCAGCAACCGCCGCAGGTGCTGCGCACCTATGGCATCGGCGCGCAGATACTCAAGGATCTCGGCGTCACGCGCATGCAGGTGCTTTCGGCGCCCAAACAATTGCAGGGCATCTCCGCCTTCGGTCTCGAGATCACGGGTTACGTGGCCGAATAGGCCGCTATAATCCGCGCCCTCATGACTGGCTCCCTTCCTGGTCTCCGCTACGACGCACGCGCACGACGCGTGGTTCTCGTCGCCGCGCGTTTCAACGCCGCGCTGGTCGACCAACTCATCGCTGGCGCGCGCCAGGCCTGGATCGACCATGGCGGGTCGGAATCCGGCCTCTTCGTCGAACGGGTTCCCGGCGCTTTCGAGCTGCCACTCGCGGCCAAGATGTTCGCGGCCAGCGGCAGAGTCGACGCGGTGGTCGCGCTGGGTTGCGTGATCCGCGGCGACACGCCCCATTTCGATTATGTGGCCGGCGAATGCGCGCGTGGGCTCATGGATGCCGGTCTGCAGACCGGCGTGCCCGTGATCTTCGGTGTGCTGACCACCGAGAACCAGGCGCAGGCCGAAGAGCGCGCCGACGTCGCGCGCATGAACAAGGGACGCGAGTCGCTGGAAGCGGCGCTCGAGATGGTCCAACTACTGTCGCCCGCCGTGGCGGCGAACAAGACCAGGGCGCGCAAGCCGAGGCCTGCGAAAAGGGGGCGTCGATGAGCAAGGGCATCAATCCCGCCTCGGCGCGCCGCGCGGTGGCGCGCAAGCTGGCCATGCAGGCGTTGTATCGCTGGCAGATCAACGCCGCTCCGTGGCAGGACGTGGTCAACGAGTTCGCCACCGACGAAGACATGCGCAAGGCCGACCGCGGCTATTTCAACCAGATGGTCACCGACATCTGCACGCACAGCGAAGCGCTCGATGGCGCGCTGGCCACGTGGATGGACCGCAAGCCCGCGGAACTCGACCCGGTGGAGCGGGCCGTGCTGTGGGTAGGCGCGCACGAGCTGCGTTCCGCCCCGGACGTGCCGTATCGCGTGGTGATCAACGAAGCGGTGGGCCTGGCGAAGCGGTTTGGAGCCACCGACAGCCACAAGTTCGTCAACGCGGTGCTCGATACGGCCGCGCGCGAGCTTCGTCCGCACGAGCACTAGTCAGTTTCACCGGCTCCCGCGCGCCAGCGTCGTGCGCTAGATTCACCCCATGCCCCAGGGCGAATTCGAACTCATTGCCCGTTATTTCTCGCGTCTAGGCGCGGAGCGCGCCGACGTACGCATCGGCGTGGGTGACGATGGAGCTGTGGTCATGCCGCCTTCCTCGCGCGAGCTGGTCGTGGTCATGGACTCACTACTCGAAGGCGTGCACTTTCCGGCCGGTTCGCCGGCGGCTTCCATCGGCCACCGGTCCTTTGCCGTGAATCTCTCCGACCTCGCGGCCATGGGGGCGGAGCCTGCCTGGGCGCTGCTGGCACTCACGCTGCCCAGCGCCGACGAGGAGTGGCTGGCGCAGTTTTCGCGCGCGGCGGGCGACCTCTGCCGCAAACACGGCGTGGCCTTGATAGGCGGCGACACCACGCGCGGACCCCTGGCCGCCACCGTCACCATGGTGGGCATCGCGCCCATCGGGGTGGCCCTCGAGCGCAAGGGCGGGCAGGTGGGTGATGCGATCTTCGTTTCGGGATCACCGGGCGACTCGGCGGCCGGGCTGGCCCTGGAGCAGGGCAGGCTGCACGTAGCGGATGCCATGTCCGCGCAGATTCTGCGCGATCGTTTCCTGTTCCCCACGCCGCGTTGCGGTATCGGTGTTGCGTTGCGAGGCCTGGCCAGCGCCTGCATCGACGTTTCCGACGGTCTGGGCGGCGATCTCGAGAAGCTCTGCGCGGCCAGCGGCTGCGGGGCGGAGGTCGATGCGGCCGCATTGCCGGTGTCCGAAGCCTTGCTGAGCGCCGTGGGACGCGAAGCCGCGCGCGAATACGCCCTGACGGGTGGTGAGGACTACGAATTGTTGTTCACTGTCCCGCTGGCGAGACTGGGAGCGATGACCAGCGCGATTGCGCGCGGACTGGGCCCGGTAAAACGCATCGGCAGCCTGGTGGCGGGCAAAGGCGTGAAGGTTTTCGCGCGAGGCGGTGTGATGCAGTTCTCGGGGTCCGGATTCGATCACTTCGCCACGTAGGCAAACGCCGGGACGTTGTTTGGCGCTTCGGGCCCCGAGGACGATCCGGGAGACGGGTCACATCCCCCCTGAGGAGGCGGCCTTATTCTGCCGTCAATTATGCCGTTGCAAGCCACAACGACCGGGACTGGTACGGGAACCGAAGCTCAGGCGCAAAAGATCCTGGAGAACCGCGTTCCGGATCGCATCGGTAAATATGTAATCATCAACGAGGTAGGTCGCGGCTCCACCGGCACGGTCTATCTATCGCACGATTCGTATTACGGCCGGGACGTCGCGATCAAGGTCTACAACATGGACGCGGACGCGAGCGACGAACGCGCCAAGATCGCCCGCAAGATGTTCCTGTCCGAAGCCCACATGGTGGGCATGCTGCAGCATCCGCACATCCTGCCCATATACGATGCCGGCGAAGAAAACGGCCGCTGTTACATCGTCACCGAGCACGTGCACGGCGCGCGCACCCTCTCGTCTTACTGCCGGCCTGACAACCTGCTGCGCATCGACGACGTGGTCGAGATCATGTTCAAGTGCGCCAAGGCGCTGCACTACGCGCATACGCGTGGCGTCATCCATCGCGACATCAAGCCGTCGAACATCATGCTCACGCAGGATTCCGACGTGCGCATCATCGACTTCGGCATCGCGCTGATCGCGGATTCGGAGATCTCGCGCATCGAAGGCATCGCGGGTTCGCCGAGCTACATGTCACCCGAGCAGGTGCAGAGCCTGGAGCTCACGCATCACTCCGACCTCTATTCGCTGGGCGCCGTGATGTACGAGCTGCTCACCGGCATCCGGCCGTTCCGCGCCGGGAACCTCGTGAAGCTGCTGCACCAGATCGTGTACGCCACGCCGCCGCCCATCCACACGCAGCGCAAGGACGTTCCGGAAGATCTCGAGGAGATCGTCTGCACGGCGATGATGAAGTCGCCGGACAAGAGACAGAAGTCGGGCGCTGACTTCGCCGCCGAACTCACGCGCGTGCATCAGCGCCTGCGTGAAGCCAATGCCCGCATCGACCAGCAGGAGCACTTCAATGTGCTGCGCCGCCTGCGGTTCTTCCACGAGTTCTCGCATGCCGAGATCTGGGAAGTGCTGCGCGCGAGCTCCATGACCGACTATCCGGCCGGCGAGGAGATCGTGAAGGAAGGCGAGATGGATGATCGCTTCTACATTCTCGTCAACGGCAAGTGCACGGTGGAACGCCACGGCAAGGCGCTGGGTTCCATGGATTCGGGTGACTGCTTCGGCGAGACCAGCTACGTGCGCGGCGCTCGTCGCACCGCGACCATCAAGGCCGAAACGCCGGTGACCGTGCTGCGCGTGAGCTCCACGTTGCTCGAGCAGGTATCCGCCGCCTGCCAGTTGCGGTTCAACCGCGTGTTCCTCAAGGCGCTGGTCTCGCGCCTGCAGGGCAACGATCAGCCTATCGAGTGATCCCCATCATCAGAAGCTGAACTGGGTGCGCAGGGCGTAGACGTCCAGGTCCTGCCCGATCTCCGCGCCGATGGGCGGAGTCGCGACGCCCGCGCCGAACGGCGTCGCATTGCCCGGGCCCGCGGGGTTGAGCCGATCCACGTCGATCATCAGGTAGTTGAACAGCACCTTGATGTTCGGGTTCAGGTACCAGTTGACGCCCAGCGCCAGCACATCCTGCTCACCACCGCGAACCGCGCCAGTGATGGGCGCGAGACCCGCGTCACCTTCGTTGAAGTTGAGATCGGTATGGCTGAATCGCGCGGCCAGCTCGAATGCGCCCCAGCCACCCTGGCGGTCGAAGTTCGCCTTGGGCCGCGGGTTCTGGAAGGAGCCAGTCGCCGCGTTGTAGCGGCGACGTTCTCCGGTCAGCAGCCAGCTACCCTGGAGGTAGTAGCCGCCGAAGGACGGATCATCCAGCGCCGAATCGCGGCGATCCACGTCGAACCAGAAGTTCTCGCCCTGGAAGTAGAGGTTCTTCCAGTTGGCGCCGAATTCCACGCCGTACACGCTGGCGTGCGCGGCTTCGATGGCGCCGGTGTCTATCAACCGCACGCTGTCGACCCGGATTTCCGGACGGTCACGGAAGCGAATCGAATGCCGTGCACCGGCTGCCGAAGAGCCCTGGTCCGCGGGCGAGAACACGTACGACGCGGATGCGCCAAAGTGGACGTTGTAGTCGTCGCTGGTGGCGACAAGCCCGCCAAAGCGTCCCACGGCGGCGAATTGGTTCTCGAAGGCTTCTGCGTCGTTGACCGTACGCGAGGTGAACGTCAGCGAACTCATGTAGCGATTGCCGCTGGCGCGCACGCCCAGGCCGAGACGGCCGTCTGCACCGCCCAGCGCACGCGAAAGTTCGGAAGAGCTCGCGCGCTCGATGAACACCTGGTCCTCGGGCGAAGTGCCGTCGTCCATGTTCGACGGCGGAGAAAACGCACCCAGCTGGAAAGTGAACGGCGCAAGGCCGGTGTAGCCGATCCACGCGTCGTTGATGCGTGCCGGGCCTTCAGTGCCGCTGCCACCGAGTTCGAGCAACAGCCGGTAGTTGAAGTCCCGGTTGAACGTGCCTTCGAAACCCATGCGCGCGCGGCGAAAGAACATGCCGTCGGAGAAATCACGGGCCGCATTGTTCTCGCGACCGCCGCCGATCGATCCGCGGCGGAAGTCGGTGGCCAGCGGGCCTTCGGCGGACTCGCCGTACCTCGCCGAATCCAGCTGGGCAACGCCGCGCACCGCGAAACTCGAGCGGCCGTCCGCCGCGGTGATCACCGGGCGGCTGTTGTTCAACGCAACTTTCGGGGCATCCGGTGTCGCCACCTTGTTCTGTCCGAGCTTCTGGGTGAGTTCGTCGAGCTTTTGCTGCTGGGCTTCGAGCAGCCTGGCCTGCGTCTCCATCTGCGCCTTCTGTTCGGCGAGCGCGGCGCGGAGGGCATCCACTTCCGCCTTGAGAGCGGCGTCATCGGCGAAAACAGGTGCGGCCGCGAGCCCGAGGGCGAGTGAGATGGCGATGCGCAGGGAACGGGAACTCGTCATTTCTTCAACTCCAGGAATCCGTATCTTTTCCACACCGGCACGGCATCCGGGCTGCCCAGGAATGCTAGATAGGCAGCGGCCTCGGGCTTCGCCCCGGTCGTGGCCGCGGCAGGATAGGTAATCGGCGCGTGCGTGTTATCAGGGAAAGTAGTTACCACCCGGACATTTGAATCAACTGTGGCATCCGTCGCATAAACGATGCCGAGCGGCGCCTCGCCACGCGATACATAGGTCAGCGCGGCGCGCACGTTTTCCGCCCTGACGAGCTTGTCGACCACCTCGTCCCAGGCACCGAGGGTTACCAGGGCCGACCGAGCGTAACGGCCCGCGGGAACGGTATCCGGGTCCCCGATGGAAAGTCTTCCCGAACCCAGCGCCGCGGCGAGCTTGAAACCCGGCGCGATGGTCAGCTCGATCCGGCTGTCGGCGGGTGCGATGAGCACGAGGCGGTTTCCAATCAGGTCGCGGCGTGATGGCTTGTCGATGAGCGCGCGGGCTGCGAGGTAGTCCATCCACTCCTGGTCGGCGGAGATGAATACATCGGCACCGCCTCCCGCCTCGATCTGGCGTGCGAGCACGGAACTCGCGGCCAGCGACATTTTCACCGGGGTCCCCGAGCGCGTTTCCCACGCGGAGGACAATTCCGTCAGCGCATTGGTCAGCGAGGCGGCCGCGAACACCAGCAGCTCGGGCTTTTTCCGTTCCTGAGCGGACGCGGCGCCGGAGAATGCCGTGAGCGTGAGCAACGCCAGCCAGGTCAGCGCGCGACCGCTCACGTCCGAAGCCAGGCCGGAAGAGGGCGGGCACGACTGAGAAAGTTGTTAGCGACAGGCCATGAACCCCGGCGTGGGCGGCTCTGGCGAAACTGGATCCTCGGCATCGGGCTCCCCGGGCGGGCGCGACGCATCACCGCGGCGTTTGCTGATCCTTGTCGCGCTCGATCAGAGCATACGCCGAGTGGTTGTGGATGGACTCGAAATTCTCCGATTCCACGATGTAGGCCGCGATGCGCGGCTCGTCGTTCAGGCGCACAGCCACGTCGCGCACCATGTCTTCCACGAACTTCGGGTTGTCGTAGGCGCGCTCGGTCACGTATTTCTCGTCGGGACGCTTGAGGATTCCGTAAAGCTCGCAGGACGCCTCGCTTTCGGCGATCTCGATGAGTTCCTCTATCCACATGTGCTCGCGCAACTTGGCGGTGATGGTGACGTGCGAACGCTGGTTGTGCGCGCCCCGCTCGGAGATCTTCTTGGAGCAGGGACAGAGGCTGGTGACCGGCACGATCACCTTCACCCACATCTCGGTCTGCCCCTTCACGCGCTTGCCGTGAAGGCGACATGAATAGTCCATGTAACTCTCGACTCCCGAGATCGGCGCCTTCTTCATCACGAAGTACGGGAAGGTCATCTCGATATGCCCGGAGTCGGCCTCGAGCCGGTCGGTCATCTCGGCCAGCAAAGCGCTGAACGATTCCACGGAGATCTCGCGCTCGCGGTGCAGGATCTCGACGAAACGCGACATGTGCGTGCCTTTGAAATTGTGCGGCAGGTTCACGTACATGTTGAAGTTGGCGACGGTGTGCTGTTCGCCCGCGGAGCGGTCCTTCACCTTCACCGGATGATTGATGTCCCGGATGCCGACCTTGTTGATCGGAATCTGGCGGGTGTCGGCGCGGTTCTGCACGTCCTCGACGGTCAGTACCTGGGCCTTGGGGGCAACAGCAGTCATGAGCCAACCTGGTTAACCAAAAGCCCGCACAGTTTGCGGGCTTTGGCGTCGGGTTCAACCCCTCATTCGGGAGAAGTGCGGCAATCTGGGCGGCCAGTCGGCCTCGAAACTACTCGATTCGGCCGAATCCGGCCTTATGTGCCGTTGACCATGACCTTGGCCGCCGGTTGATGTTCCCACCAGCGGCGGACAGCCGATTCGATGCTGGCCAGGTCCAGCTCGGCGGCCAGCAGGCAGTCTTCGCGAGAACCGTGCTCGACGAACTGGTCCGGGATCCCGAGAGTCAGTGATGGCAGCGAGCGGCCGCAGTTGGCGAGCAGTTCGAGCACCGCCGAACCCGCCCCACCGGCCACCGCATTTTCTTCGATGGTGACCAGGCCGGTGTGTGTCTCACTGAGTCGCAGCGCCAGTTCCTCGTCCAGGGGTTTGACGAAACGCATGTTCACCACGGTCGCGTCGAGTCGCTCGCCGATGATCTCCGCCGGCCGAACCATCGAGCCGAAAGCGAGGATGAGCAGGCCCGAGGAACCCATGCGGCGGATCTGCGCCTTGCCCACTGGCAACGCCGTCATCTCCGCGACGGGCGCGATGCCCGGACCCTGCCCGCGCGGATAACGCACGGCACTGGGACCGTCGAGCGTGGTCGCGGTAAACAGCATCTGCCGGCATTCGTTCTCATCGGCAGGTGCCATCACCGTCATGTTGGGGATACAGCGCAGGAACGAATGATCGTAGCTGCCCTGATGCGTGGCGCCATCGCCCCCGACCAGTCCGGCGCGGTCCAGCGCGAACACCACGGGCAGCTTCTGCAGCGCCACGTCGTGGATGAGCTGGTCGTAGGCGCGCTGCAGGAACGTGGAGTAGATGGCCACGACGGGCCTGAGCCCTTCGCAGGCGAGCCCGGCCGCGAAGGTGACGGCGTGCTGTTCGGCGATGGCCACGTCGAAATAGCGCGTCGGGAACTTCTTCGAATACTCGACCAGGCCGGAACCTTCGCGCATGGCGGGCGTGATGCCGACGATGCGCTCGTCGCTTGCCGCCATGTCGCACAGCCACTGGCCGAACACCTGGGAGTAGCTAGGCCCGGTGGATTTCTCCTTGAAGATGGTGCCGCTGGCGGGATCGAACGGACCCGGGCCATGCCACTTGATCGGGTCCTTCTCGGCGGGTTCGTAACCCTTGCCCTTCGTCGTGGCCACGTGCAGCAGCTGCGGACCCTTGAGGTTGCGCATGTTGCGCAGAGTGGTCACCAGCTCCTTGATGTCGTGGCCATTCATGGGGCCGATGTAGTTGAAGCCCAGTTCCTCGAAGATGGTGCCGGGCAGAACCATGCCCTTCATCATTTCCTCGGAACGGCGCGCCAGCTCCCACATGGTGGGCATCTGCTTGAGCATCTTCTTGCCGCCGGAACGCAGCGTGGAATACATGCGGCCCGACAGAACCTTGGCGAAGTAGTTGGACAGCGCGCCGACGTTCTCGGAGATCGACATGTCATTGTCGTTGAGTACGACCAGCAGATTGGTCTTGCGCGCGCCCGCGTTCAGCAGCGCTTCCCAGGCCATGCCGCCCGTAATGGCGCCATCGCCGATCACGGCAACCACCTTGCGGTCTTCCTTCTTCTGCTCCGCGGCCACGGCCATGCCCAGCGCGGCGCTGATCGACGTGCTCGAATGCCCCACGCCGAAAGTGTCGTATTCGCTCTCGGAGCGCGCGGGGAAAGGCGCAAGTCCGCCACCCTGCTTGATGGAATCGAGGCGGTCGCGGCGGCCGGTGAGAACCTTGTGAGGATAGGCCTGGTGGCCCACGTCCCAGACGAGGCGGTCGTGCGGCGTATCGAATACGTAGTGCAGGGCGACGGTGAGCTCGACGGTTCCGAGGCCAGCGGCGAAATGGCCGCCGCGCGTGGCGACGGTACGGATCAGGTAGTCACGCAGTTGCGAGCAGATCGCGCCGAGCTCGCTTTCGGGGTGCGCGCGCAGATCGATCGGGGTGTTGATGGAGCGCAGCAGCGCGAAGTCGGCAGTGGACATTGCGGGGCGAAGTTTACACGCGTGTCCGCCTGGACAAAGTGGCGACAAACCGGACGGATCAGGGCAGGCCAACCCTGGTGGGGGCCCGCCGTTTCAGTCAGTTGAGGCGCGCCACCAGGAAATTGGCGAATTCGCCGAGATGCGCGAACCGGGGCCCCAGTGGCGACAGGGCGGCTATGGCCCGATCCCGGCAGGCCAATGCCTGCGCGCGCGACCGATCGATGCCGAGCACCGAGGGGTAAGTGGGCTTGGTGCGGTCAGCGTCGGCGCCGGCGCGTTTGCCCAGCGTCTGTGTCGTGCCCTCGACGTCCAGGATGTCGTCCTGGATCTGGAACGCCAGCCCGATTTCCGCGCCGAAAGTGGCCAGCGCCGATCGTTCCGGACCGCCTTGAATGCCGGCGGAAATGGCACCGAGCATCACGCTCGCCTGGATGAGCGCACCGGTCTTCTGGCGATGCATGCGCTCCAGCTCCGCTTCGCCCAGGGATTGTTTGACGGATTCGAGATCGATGGCCTGGCCGCCCGCCATGCCGCGCGTGCCGATGGCATCGGCCAGCACGCGAAGCATTTCCAGGCGCGATGCCGCGCCGAGTGAAGAAGTCGACTGCGCCAGCACTTCGAAAGCACGCGCCTGCAGGGCATCGCCCACCAGGATGGCGGTCGCTTCATCGAAGGCGCGGTGACAGGTGGGACGTCCGCGGCGCAGGTCATCGTTGTCCATTGCCGGCAGGTCGTCGTGCACGAGGCTGTAGACATGGATGAGCTCGACGGCCGCCGCCGGCGCGTCCAGCAGATCCAGTGTCGCGCCCAATGCTTCGCCGGTCGCGTACACCAGCACCGGACGCACGCGCTTGCCGCCACCCAGAGTGCTGTATCGCATGGCTTCGAGAAGACGGGACGTGGCGCCCCCTTCGATTTCCAGCATGCGCGCCAGGACGCCTTCGATGCGCTGCTGGTAGTGAGGGACGCGCTCGGCGAGAAAAGCCGGTGCGTCCGTACGAGACGCTTCAGCGACCGGCGTCATCCGCATCCTCATCGTCGTCGAAGGGCGCGACGGTTTCCTCGCCGCTCTTGCCGGATTGCGCCAACAACACTTCCACTTTCTGTTGCGCGGTGCGCAGTGCCGTCTGGCATTGGCGAGTCAGCGCGACGCCACGCTCGAAGGTCTTGAGCGCTTCTTCGAGCGGAACGTCTCCCTGCTCGAGTTTCTGGACCAGGGTTTCGAGTTCGGTGAGCGATTTCTCGAAATCGACGGGCGTTGCCTCGTTCGATTGTTCGGGCTGTTTGGTTTTCACGCGCGCGACTTTAAACGATAAGGCCGGTTGACGATCCCGATTGACGTTCGCCGACGCGCGGTCGTACAGTCAGCCGCCTTCTTAGAACAATTCTAATTGAGAGCAATTCTCGAATAGAGCATTGAAGGGCGACAGAGTTACGGCCAAAGAGTCGAAGGAGAGTTTCCGTGAATCTCAAAGGCAGCAAGACTGAAAAGAATCTGAAGGATGCGTTCGCTGGCGAGTCGCAGGCGAATCGCCGTTACCTGTATTTCGCAGCCAAGGCGGACGTCGAAGGGTACAACGACGTATCGACGGTGTTCCGTTCGACTGCCGAGGGTGAGACGGGCCATGCGCATGGCCATCTCGAGTACCTCGAAGCCGTGGGTGATCCGGCGACCGGACTGCCCATCGGTGAAACCAAGAACAATCTCAAGGCGGCGATCGCCGGCGAAACCCACGAGTACAGCGACATGTACCCGGGCATGGCCAAGCAGGCTCGCGAAGAAGGCTTCGCGGAAATCGCCGACTGGTTCGAGACGCTGGCCAAGGCCGAGCGTTCGCACGCGAACCGCTTCCAGAAAGCGTTGGATTCCATCTGACGGCCTGTCCGTGACAGGAGAAACCGGAATACGCGAGGGCAGCCTTCAGGCGCCCTCGCGTCATCCTCTCGACTGGCGCAGCGCTGAGTTCACCGACGAGGCCGCGCTCGAGAAAGAACTCGAGCGCGTGTTCGACATCTGTCACGGCTGTCGGCGCTGCTTCAGTCTGTGCAATTCATTCCCCACCTTGTTCGACGCGATCGACGCGAGCGAGACGCTCGAACTGGATGGCGTCGACAAGAAAGTCTACTGGGACGTCGTGGATCACTGTTACCTGTGTGACATGTGCTTCATGACCAAGTGTCCCTACGTCCCGCCGCATCCCTGGAACATCGACTTCCCGCACCTGATGCTGCGCGCCAAACATGTGCAGCACAAAAAGGGCGAGCATTCGTTCCGGGACAAACTACTGTCGAACACGCGCGGCCTGGGCAGCATCGCCGGCATCCCCGTGGTCGCCGAGGTGGTCAACGCGGTCAACGCAACCAGGGTCGGCCGCAAATTGCTGGAGTCGACGCTGGGCGTGGACGCCACCGCGCCCATTCCCAAGTTCCATTCCACCACCGGCAGCAAGCGTGCGCGAAAACTTGCCGGCAAGACGCAGGACGTGAAACCGGCCGGCCCGACCTCGGGCAAGGTGGCGCTGTTCGTCACCTGTTACGGCGACCGCAACGAGCCGCACATGCCCGAAGATCTCACCGCCGTGTTCGAACACAACGGCGTTGCGGTGAAGGTCGTCGAAAAGGAAAAGTGCTGTGGCATGCCCAAGCTCGAACTGGGCGATCTCGAGACTGTCGAGAAGTACAAGAACTTCAACATCCCGCAGCTCAAGAAGCTGGTGGATGAGGGCTACGACATCGTCGCGCCCATTCCTTCCTGCGTGCTGATGTTCAAGCAGGAACTGCCGCTGATGTTCCCGGATGACGCCGACGTGCAGGCGGTGAAGGCGAAGATCTTCGACCCCTTCGAATACCTCATGCATCGCCACAAGGCGGGCCTGCTGCGCACGGACTTCACGCAGAAGTTAGGCAAGGTGAGTTACCACGTGCCCTGCCACCTGCGCGTGCAGAACATCGGCCTCAAGACTCGCGACGTGTTGCGGCTGGTGCCGGACACGACGGTGGAAGTCATCGAACGCTGCTCCGGCCACAACGGCACCTACGCGGTCAAGAAGGAATTCCGCGCGGCATCCGTGAAGATCGGCCGCCCGGTGATGAACCGGGTGCAGGGCGCGAACCCGGAACACTACTCCAGCGACTGTCCGATGGCCGGGCACCAGATCCAGAGCGGTCTCGCGCCGCATGAAGGTGAGACTTCGCCGCGTAGTCCCGAGCATCCGATGACGCTCATCCGCAAGGCTTATGGTCTGTGAGGAGATGGGGTCTATGATGAAATGGAGCTCATGAACAAGCTTCTGCCCACCGACCTCATGTCACTGGAGCGCTATTCGCGCGAACGAGCGGAATTCCGCGCGCGCGTCATTGCGCACAAGAAGCATCGGCAGCTCAGCGTGGGACCGAACATCATGTGGCTGTTCGAAGACCGGCTGACCGTGCAGTACCAGGTCCAGGAGATGCTGCGCACCGAGCGCATTTTCGAAGCCGAAGGCATCGCCGAGGAACTCGAGGCCTACAACCCGCTGATCCCCGATGGCCGCAACTGGAAAGCCACGCTGCTCATCGAATATCCCGACCCCGAGGTGCGCAGGGTGCAACTCGAGAAGTTGCGCGGCGTGGAAGACCGCTGCTTCGTGCACGTGACGGGATGCGACCGCCTGTTCGCGATCGCCGATGAAGACCTGGAGCGAGAGAACGAGACCAAGACTTCCGCGGTGCATTTCCTGCGCTTCGAGCTCACGGAGACCATGGCGAAGTCGCTGAAGAGCGGCGCTTCTCTGGGTGTGGGCGTCGATCACCCCAACTACCAGCACGTCATCGCCGCCGTGGAAGAACACGTCAGGTCGGCGCTGCTCGCCGACCTGACCTGAAGTTCAGGGGAGCCTCGGCGGCGGCTCGTCCTTTTCCTGCTTCCAGATGATCGCGGCATAGATCAGGTTGGCGAGACCCAGCACCGCGGGCACCAGCATGAACATCGCGCCCTCGCGGCCACCCGCTACATCGACGGCGAAATACAGCACGATGCCGCTGAACAACAACATCAGGCCATTGCGCATGGCCCGTGGCCACAGGTAGCGAGAGGCGGGCTTGGGCCTTGCCGCCAGATCACCGACCATGCCGGGCGGCAGGGCGGGCGGATCCACGCCCTTTTCGAGCGCCAGCATGCGCTCCCGGTGGATCCGGTCGATGAGTTCCAATTTGCGCTTGTGGTCCGACCAGATGGCCAGGCATCCAATACCGATGCCCAGCGTGATCGCCACGATGGGGATGAAGGCGCCAATAGCTGCCGGATTCATGATCGATTTCTCCAGGTGAACGTTGCGAACGCCTTTGATACCGGCCAGCCCGCGATCCGGTTGCAGGCAGGCGTATATCCGGTTGCCGAGGGCCTGTGCAACCCGTTATACGGCTGCGCAGTATCAAGCATGTGCAGGCAGCGGTAAAAATGAGCCCGGCTACGCCGAGACCCTCGGTGGCCATGGAACGGGATGCCGACCTCCTCGAGGCGCTTCGGTCCGGGGATCATCGTGCCGTTCTGGAAGGGCTCATGGAGCGCTACCGGCAGAAGGTCATGAATCTCGCCTTTTCCATCCTGCGGAACGAGGCCCTGGCGGAAGACCTTTCGCAGACCGTCTTCGTAAAGGCCTGGCAGGCGCTTCCGAGATTCGACGGGCGCGCCGCGCTCTCGACGTGGCTGTACACCATCACGCGGAACACCTGTCTCACCGCTGTCGAGAAAGAGCGCCGGCTGGTGCCGCTCGAGGATTTCGTGGAAGTGGCCGATGATGACGGTGACCCCATGCTCTTCGGCCGGGAGTCTGCCGGGCCGGAGACGTCAGGGCAGGCCGCCGCGGAATATGACGTGACGAAACTGCTGGATCAGCTGCCGGAACCGTATCGGCGGGTGGTGGTCCTCTTTTATCTCGAAGATCGCAGTTGTGAAGAAGTCGGCGAGCTGCTTTCCATGCCCACGGGCACGGTGAAGGCGCTGCTGCATCGCGGACGCAAAAAACTCGCCGCCCTGGCGGGAGAGTCGGAGACGGAGCAATGAGTGACTTGAAAGTCAGCAAACAGAAGCACATCGAAGCGCGGCTGGACCGCTCGCTTCGGAATCAGGTTCGGGCGCCGCGCCTCGATCGAAGCTTCGACGCCGCCGTGTGGGGTCGCATCGCGCAGCAGGAGGCGAACGCTGGCGCGCCCGCAGTGAAGCTGGCGCCATCTCGCGCGCATCGCGCATCCCGCTGGCTCTCGGTGATCAACTCGGTCGGCATCACATTGACGCTGGGTGTCGCGTTGTACTTCGCGCTGGGTTCGCTCGGCGGAATCGAGCCGCCGCCGTTGAACGTCGGTCTCGATGTCTCGATGCCGATGATCTCCGAAGACATGCTTCAGGGGGTCGTCCGCGTGCTCGGCCAGGTGCTGGGCGCCGCAGCGCTGGTGTTCGGCCTGAGCTTCACTTCGTTCGGCCGGCGGGTGCGAGCCTCCTTTTCCTGAGGGAAGCTGGTTTTCCGGCGACGATGCCGGGATTTGGCGCACGCGCGCCATGCGTTCGCTGCTAAAATCCGCGCCGCGTTTTTTGGCAGCGGATCAGAATGTCCTACACCGCATCCGATATCGAAGTTCTGTCCGGTCTCGAGCCCGTGCGTCGCCGCCCGGGCATGTACACGGACACCAGCCGGCCCAACCACCTCGCGCACGAAGTCGTCGACAACTCGGTCGACGAGGCGCTGGCCGGACACGCCAAGGAAATCAACGTGGTCCTGCACAAGGACAATTCCTTGTCCGTGGCCGATGACGGCCGCGGCATGCCGGTGGACATCCATCCGAAAGAAAAAGTGAGCGGCGTCGAACTCATCCTCACGCGGTTGCACGCGGGCGGAAAGTTCAGCGACAAGAATTACGAGGTCTCCGGCGGTTTGCACGGCGTCGGTGTGTCGGTCGTGAACGCGCTGTCGAAGCAGCTCGAGTGCTGGATCAAGCGCAACGGCAAGGAATACAACATCAGCTTCAAGGACGGAAAAGTCTCTTCGAAGCTGGAAGTGGTCGGCACCGTTGGCCAGCGAAACACCGGCACCACCGTGCGGTTCTGGCCAGATCCGAAATTTTTCGACACCGACAAGTTCTCGGTTCCGCAGCTCAAGCACAACCTCAAGGCCAAGGCCGTGTTGTGCCCCGGCCTCAAGATCACCTTCGAGAACGAAGCCACCAAGGAAAAGGACGAGTGGTTCTTCACCGGCGATCTCTCGGCGTACCTGAAAGACGAGATCGGCAAGGAAGACGTGCTCCCGGCCGAGCCGATCTTCGCGAAGAACGACAATGAGAAGGTGAACGCCGTCGAGTACGCGCTGGTGTGGACGCCGAACGCGGACCGCATCGTCGGCGAGAGCTACGTCAACCTGATTCCGACGGCTGAAGGCGGCACCCACACCAACGGCTTGCGCGCGGGCGTGGCCGGCGCGGTGCGTGAGTTCTGCGAATTCCGCAACCTGGTGCCGCGCGGTCTGAAGCTCACGGCCGAGGACGTGTTCCTCAAAGCCTGTTTCGTGCTCTCGATCAAGATCCAGGAGCCGCAGTTCGCCGGCCAGATGAAAGAGCGCCTCGCCACGCGCGACGCCGCCGCGCTGGTCGAAGGCTTCGTGCACGACTCGCTGTCGTTGTGGCTCAACCAGCATCCCGATGCCGGCGAGCGCATCGCGCAGTTCGCCATCGAAAATGCGCAGGAACGCACCAAGGCCGCGTCGCAGGTCAAACGCAAGCGCGTCACCGCGGGCCCCGCGCTTCCCGGCAAACTTGCCGACTGCACCAACCAGGATCCGAAACACTCCGAACTCTTCCTGGTGGAAGGTGATTCGGCCGGTGGCTCCGCCAAGCAGGCGCGCGACCGCGAGACGCAGGCCATCATGCCCCTGCGCGGAAAGATCCTGAACACCTGGGAAGTGTCGGTGGGCGAGATCAATGGCTCGCAGGAAGTGCACGACATCTCGGTGGCCATGGGCATCGACCCGGGTACCAGCGATCTGTCCGGCCTCCGGTATCACAAGATCTGCATTCTCGCGGACGCCGACTCCGACGGGCTGCACATCGCCACGTTGCTGTGCGCGCTGTTCCTGCGGCACTTCCGGCCGCTGGTGGCCAACGGTCATGTCTTCGTGGCCATGCCCCCGCTGTATCGCGTCGATGCCGGCAAAAACGTGTACTACGCGCTCGATGACGCCGAGCGCGACTCGTTGCTCAAGAAGCTCGAGAACGACCCCAAGATCAAGGCCAAGCCCTACGTGCAACGCTTCAAGGGTCTGGGCGAAATGAACCCCTCGCAGTTGCGCGAGACCACGATGGACCCGCGCACGCGCCGCCTGGTGCAGCTCACCATCGATGCCAAGGACGAAAGTGACAGCATCATGGACATGATGCTGGCGAAGAAGCGTGCTTCCGACCGCCGCGAGTGGCTGGAAGAGAAGGGCAACCTCGCCGATGTGATTCCCTGAGTGAAAAACCCTGGAAGGGAAATGCAGGACGAAATGAACTTCGAAGGCGTGGAGAAACAACCTCTCCGCACCTTCACCGAAAAGGCGTACCTCGACTATTCGATGTACGTGATCCTCGATCGCGCGCTGCCGTCGCTGTCCGATGGTTTGAAGCCCGTGCAGCGGCGCATCACCTACGCCATGAGCGAGCTCGGCCTCTCGGCCGGGCAGAAGCACAAGAAGAGCGCGCGCACCGTCGGCGACGTGATCGGCAAGTTCCATCCGCACGGGGACAGCGCCTGCTACGAAGCCATGGTGCTGATGGCGCAGGATTTCAGCTACCGCTATCCCATCGTGGACGGGCAAGGCAACTGGGGCTCCATCGACGACCCCAAGTCCTTCGCGGCCATGCGTTACACCGAGAGCAAGCTGACGCGGTACGCGGAAGTGCTGCTCTCCGAGCTTTCCGATGGCACTGTGGATTGGCAGCCCAACTTCGACGGCTCGCTCGAAGAGCCGGCCTTCCTGCCGGCGCGGTTGCCCAACGTGCTGCTGAACGGAACGCAGGGCATTGCCGTCGGCATGTCCACCGACATTCCGCCTCACAACCTGCGCGAAGTCGCGCAGGCCTGCATCCACCTGCTGGATGACCCCGAGGCGATGACGCGCACGCTCATGAAGTACGTGAAGGGCCCGGACCTTCCGACCGGCGGTGAAATCATCACGCCGCGCTCCGAGCTGCTCGACATCTACAACACCGGCAATGGCGGCTTCAAGGCTCGCGCGGTCTACGAGGTGGACGAGGACGAGGGTGTCATCGTCATCAACGAGCTGCCGTACCAGGTATCCGGCAACAAGATCATCGAGCAGATCGCCGCGCAGATGCGCGACAAGAAGCTGCCGATGGTTGATGACATCCGCGACGAGTCGGATCACGAAGAGCGCATCCGCATCGTCATCGAGCCCAAGAAGAAGGCCGACGTGGGCCAGCTCATGGCGCACCTGTTCGCCACCACCGATCTCGAGCGCAACTATCGCGTCAACCTCAACGTGATCACGCTCGAGGGCAAGCCCAAGGTCATGGGCCTGCGCGACCTGCTCAACGAGTGGCTGGTGTTCCGCACGCAGACGGTCACGCGCCGCCTGCAGTATCGGCTCGACAAGGTCGACAAGCGCCTGCACATCCTCGACGGCCTGCTCGCGGCCTATCTGAATCTCGACGAGGTGATCCGCATCATCCGTCGCGAGGACGAGCCCAAGCCCGTGCTGATGAAGCGGTTCAAGCTCACGGAAATCCAGGCCGAAGCCATCCTCGAGACCAAGCTGCGGCACCTTGCCAAGCTGGAAGAGATGAAGATCCGCGACGAGCAGAAGAAGCTCGCCGAGGAGAAAGAGGAACTCGAGTCCACGCTCAAGTCCAAGGCCAAGCTGAAGAAGCTGATTGCCGCCGAGATCGAAGCGGACGCCGAGAAATACGGCGACGACCGCCGCACGCGGATCGTCGAGCGCGAGGCCGCGGTGGCCATCGACGAGTCGCAGCTGGTGGCCAACGAGCCCGCGACCATCATTCTCTCCAAGGGCGGTTTCGTGCGGTCGGCCAAGGGCCACGAGATCGACGCGCGTACCCTGCAGTACAAGTCGGGTGACGAGTACCAGCATTCGGCCAAGGGCCGCAGCGTGCAGCAGGCCGTGTTCCTCGATTCCACCGGGCGCGCCTACAGCCTGGTGGCGCATTCGCTGCCTTCGGCGCGCGGCCTGGGCGAGCCATTGTCGTCTCGCGTCGACCCGCCCGATGGCGCGAAGTGGCGCGGCGTGATGATCGGCGAGCCCGAGGATCTTTGGCTGGTCGCGAGCGACGCCGGTTACGGCTTCACCGTGCGCCTCAAGGAAGCCTACGCCAGCAAGAAGGCGGGCAAGACCTTGTTGAACCTGCCGCCGGGCGCGCTGGTGCTGCCACCTGCGCCGGTGGTCGGCGACGACGCGCTGGTGGCCGTCACGTCGAAGGACGGCAAACTACTGGTGTTCCCGGTCAAGGACGTTCCGGAATTGCCACGCGGCAAGGGCAACAAGCTGTTCGACATCCCGGCGAAGAAGTTCGCCTCGCGCGAAGACTTCATGACCGGCATGGCCGTGGTGCCCAAGGACAAGTCGCTGGTGGTGCGCTCGGGTGACCGCAAGATGACCATCGACTGGAAAGACCTCAAGGACTACCGTGGGCAGCGCGCCCAGCGCGGCTCGGTGTTGCCGCGCGGCTGGCGCGGCGTGGATTCGCTCGAGACGGAGTAAGTCGCAGGGCCAGCGGATGCGATCCTGCGCGCAGGCTTGCCGGTTCGCCTAGCGTGTTGCGACCACCATCGCCGCCCCCGCCATCGCCACTCCCGAGCTGCGGTTCAGCCTGCGCACTGCGCTGGGGGTGGTGAACAGCGTGCGCGCCTTGGCCGCGAGCAATGCGTAGACGATGAGCACGGCCGGCTGCACGATGCACATGGCCAGTGAGATCTCGATGATGCTCACCAGGTTCAACGTGGCGAGATTCACCACGGTGGGCAGCAGCGCGAGAAAGAACAGGATGGCCTTGGGGTTGCCGAGCGTCAGCAGGAAACTGGCGGTGAACGCGCGCCAACCATGCTGGCGGTCGTCCTCGCTTTTCACCTCGACGCGTTCCGCGGGCGCGGTCCACAGCTTGTACGCCAGGTACAGTAGATAGATCACGCCGGCCCACTTGATGGCCACGAACAGCGTGGCGGCGGTGCGCGCGAGCGCGGCGAGGCCGGTGGCGGCGATGCCGAACCAGACGAGATCGCCCACGAGAAAGCCAGCGATGAATGCCGGCGTTCCTTTCATGCCATGCGCCAGTCCTCGTGCGATGACCGCCGCGATGCCCGGGCCGGGCGAGGCGACCGTGAGCGTATAAACCGCGCAGAACGTGAGCAGGCCGTACAGGGTCATGGGTTCACCTCGGGAAGGACGGCGAGTCTAGGGCAGGCCGCGACTTGGCGTCGATGTCTGGCGCATACTGGCGGGCGTCGTCGCGATACCGAGTACCGGGAGTCATGATGTTCAGGAGCCTGCTGGCGATCGCCTTCATCACCATGATGGCCGAAAGTGCCGGGGCGGCGGACGTAGCCAGGCCTCCAACCTGGTCGCTGGCCATTCACGGCGGTGCGGGCGTGATCGAGCGCGGGGCGCTGACGCCGGAGCGCGAAGCCGCCTACCGCGCCTCGATGCAGGAGGCGATGGATGCCGGTGCCGCGGTCCTCAAGCGGGGCGGCAGCAGCCTGGAAGCGGTGGAAACCACCATTCGCGTGCTCGAGGACGATCCGCTGTTCAATGCCGGGCGGGGCGCGGTGTTCACGGCCGATGGCCGCAATGAGCTCGATGCCTCGATCATGGATGGCGCGAGCCGCCGCGCGGGCGCCGTCGCCGGCGTCACTCGCACGAAGAACCCCATCAGCCTCGCGCGCACGGTCATGGAGAAATCCAGCCACGTACTGCTGGCGCGCGAGGGTGCCGACCAGTTCTCGGTTGAGCAGGGGCTGGAGCAAGTCGACCCCTCGTACTTCCGCACGGAGCTGCGCTGGCAGCAGCTGCTCGACTGGCGGCGTGACAACGTCAAACTACTCGACCCGACGCATTCGCGCGGCACCGTCGGTGCCGTCGCCCTCGATATGAATGGCCACCTGGCCGCAGGCACCTCCACCGGCGGCATGACGGGAAAGCGATGGGGACGCATCGGCGATTCGCCCGTGATCGGCGCCGGAACCTACGCGGCGGACGGCCTCTGCTCCAGTTATCGAAGGCGGGCGTGCAGGCCGCCGCGGACGCCACCATCGCCGACATCGGTGGAATCGGCGGCGATGGCGGGGTGATCGCCCTCGATGGAGTGGGGCGCATCGCCTTCGCGATGAATACCAGCGGCATGTACCGTGGTTGGTTCACCAGCAGCGGACCGCCGGCCACGGCTATCTACTCCGATGAAAAGGGCCCCGGGAAGCAATGAGCAAGGCCCGGCGCGCGAGCGCGCGTTTCCAGAACGCCCGGTCCAGCCGACTCAGCGAGGCGCGGGACGGGCGGGGGCCGGCGCCGCCGGAGTCGGCGACAGGGTTCTCAGGGTCTGGGTGTCGGTGATCGTGACCTCTTCCGGGGCATTCACGAAGTAGCCCTGGATGAACTGCACGCCGAGCTGCCACAACACCGCCATGGTGTTGGCATCTTCGACACGTTCAGCAATCGTTTCGATCTTGAGCTTGCCCGCCTGTTCGACCAGCTTCTTCACGGCGGCCTGGGTCTCGTGATTTCCGGCCAGGTCCTGGACCAAGGCACCGTCGATCTTGATGAAGTCCAGCGGGGTCGAACTCAGCAACTTGATGGGGTCGCGACCCGATCCGAAACGCTCCAGGGCCACCCGGAAGCCGAGCTTCTTGAGTTCGCCAAGCTGGGCGAGCGCGGCGGTCATGTACTGCTCCGCGATGCTCTCGGTGATCTGGAAACAGATGCGCGCCGGCGTGTGCGTGCCATTGGCCAGCTGCGTCCTGAGCCACTCGGTGAACGTGTTGTCGAGCACGCTGTCGCGCGACAGGCGCACGAACAGGCACCCGGGCTTGGACTTGGCCGCGAATGACAGCGACGCGCCTACCACCCAGCGGTCGATGTTCTTGAGCAGGTCATTGCGCTCCGCGGCCGCCATGAATTCGGCCGGCAGCACTTCTTTGCCCTGGTTGTCGAGCATGCGCACCAGCACGTCGAACATGTTCGGGTCTTCGCCCTGCAGGCTGGCCACGGGCTGCTGCACCAGGCGGAAGCGGTTTTCCATGAGCGCCGACTTGATGTGCTTGACCCAGATCTTGTCGTAGGCCTGCACGCGCGTGTCGGTGTCGGCCTTGTCGAGGTGATATATCTGGTTCCCGCCCTGCGAACGCGCGCGCTTCACGGCTTCGACCACGTCGGCTACCACCGCGTCGATACTCGCGCCTCCGACGGGTACGGCGGTGAGGCCGATGGCGCAACTCGAATGCACGGAGCGCTGGCCTACGGTGGAAATGTTTTCGCTGAACCGCTGCAGGATCGCTTCGGCCCAGGCTTCCACGTCATGCGAATTGCCGCGCTCGATGAGCGCGAGGAACGAGACCCCGGCATAGCGGCCGGCGATGTCATTGGGGCCCAGGTAGGACTTGAGCAACGTGGCGTACTCAGCCAGCAGTTGTTCGCTGCCGCGCGCGCCCACGTCCTTTTCGAGTTCGGCGAACTTGTCGGGGCGGATCAGCGCCATGAAGCGAACGCCGGCAGCCGGCGGCGCACCGATGCGCACACCGATGGCATCGAGCAGCGGCCGCCGGAGCAGCAGCCCCGTGGTGGTATCGCGCTTCACCACGTCGGACAGATCGGTGGTCAGCTGTTTCTCGTCGCGTTTCTTCGCGGGCACCATGATGCGCACGCAGGGCTCGTTCTCGTACTCCCCCGGGGTCAGAACCAGGTCGAGCGGGAGCTGCGTGCCGTCGGCGAGCAATGCATTCACCTTCAGCGGATGATCGCTCCACCGGCCCTGCGAACAGGCGACGAGCGCGCCCTTGAGCGCGGGGTGTGAGCGATCCTCGAACAGATCCATGAGCGGCTGGCCGACCACGGCGCTGTCCTCGGCGTAACCGAACAGCTCGAGCCAGGTCTGGTTGGCGTCGACGACTATGCCTTCCTGCACCTGCAGGATGGCGTCATTCGATCGCTGCAATACCGACTGCAGCTGCCGCCGATAGTCGCTGGCGGATTGCAGCGTGGTGTTGAGCGCGCGCTCGAGGCGGAAGGCGCGCAGCTCGCGCGCCATCACCGCCTGAACTCGATCACTGGCGGAGAGCGAGATGACGTCGCGCGCGCCGATGCGCATGCCGGCGGCGATGTCGTTCTCGGAGATCTGCGGACGCACCAGCAGCAGCGGCACCTGCGGCGCGAGCTGGTCGCGCACGGTGGCGGCCTGCTTCGCGTCGGCATCGGACACGTAGGCGCAGATCAGCAACTCGGGGTTGAGCTGCTCGAGCGCTTCGCCGAGATCGCGGACGGCGGGAATCCACGTGCAATGAACGGGCTCGCCCGCCTTGCGCATCAGGCCGTTGATGAATTCGGACGGCTCTCGCTGCGGAGAAAAAACGATGAGCGGTACGGCTGGATTGTCCGTCAATTGAGTCCCCAGGATGGCGAGAGCGGCGTGCCTCGCGCGATTCACACAACAAGCACGGGCAGTCTAGCACCGCTCCCGGGGGTCCCCGGCTGGCCGGGCGCTCCCCGCGGGCGGGCGGATGCTCGTATGGCAGGGGCGGGGACGGATCGGTATCATGCGCGGTCTTTTTTGCAGGCCCCTCAAAAGCCCGACGAGCTCGGGCAAACCCGGAAAACCCATGTCCAGTTACTCAATGAACGAAATCCGCGGCGGCATGAAAGTGCTGATCGATGGCGATCCTTATGCCGTGATCGAGAATGAATACGTGAAGCCGGGCAAGGGTCAGGCTTTCAACCGCGTGCGTGTGCGCAACTTGCGTACCGGTCGCACCGTGGAAAAGACCTATCGCTCGAGCGAGTCCATCGAGGCCGCCGACGTCATGGATACGGAAATGCAGTACCTCTACAAGGACGGCGATTTCTGGACCTTCATGAACCCGGAGAATTACGAGCAGATGCAGGCGGGCGAGTCGGCTGTCGGCGAAGCCGCGCAGTGGCTCAAGGACGGTACGGTCTGCATCATCACGCTGTGGAACGGCGTGCCACTGGTAGTGACACCGCCTCCGCACATCGAACTCAAGGTCATCGAGACCGATCCGGGTGTGCGTGGTGACACGGCCACGGGCGGCAACAAGCCGGCCAAGCTGGAAACCGGCGCCATGGTGCGCGTGCCGCTGTTCATCAACGAAGGCGAAGTGCTGCGCATCGACACGCGCACCGGCGAATACATCTCGCGCGGCAA
>JAQSWD010000035.1 GCA_029266835.1 Steroidobacteraceae bacterium | reverse complement strand
GCGCCCGCGGATTCGAGCAGGCCGCGGGATTCCTGCGCCAGGGCCATGACGATCAGCAATTTCATGGGTTATTCTTGCCATCCCCGGGCGCGGGTGTAGTTCAATGGTAGAACTGTAGCTTCCCAAGCTACTAACGTGGGTTCGATTCCCATCACCCGCTCCACTCCTTCTGCTGGTCCACCCGAGCTGACTGGTCGCTGCTCGCGCAGATTCGAATAGCGGATGACGGCGCGTCGCGCGTCTGGCCCGGTTCCACGCAATGCGCTCCATCCCGGCGTGGCTGAAACACTCCGGATTCATTAGCATGCCTGCCCGCAAACTGAACAGAGGGACCTCCCATGAAACTCCGATCTCTGCTTGCCGGCGCCGCACTCGGCGCCCTGATGTGCACTGCCCACGCCGCTCATCACGAAAAAGACAAGTCGATCGAGGCCGCGGTCTCGGGCGAATGGCGCACGGCCGACGCCAAGGCGCGCGACGCCGAGCGTCATCCCACTGAAGCGCTTTCCTTCTGGGGCCTGAAGCCCGGGATGTCCATCCTCGAGCTGCAGCCGGGCGGTGGCTGGTGGACGGAAATCCTCGCGCCCTACGCGCGCGCCAACAAGGGCAAGTTCACCGCCACCGCGGCGGATCTCGATGACCCCAACCTTTCCGAGAATGCGAAGAAGGGCCGCGCCGACTTCGCCGCCAAGTACGCCAATGAAGCCGTGTACGGCAAGGTCAACCTGGTGAACTGGGGGCCTAAGGCCAAGCCGCTGCCGGCTAACAAGTATGACTTCGTGCTGGCGGCGCGCGTGTTCCATGGCTGGCTCAACGGCGGCACCGCCGATGCCAACCTGGCCAATGTGTTCAACAGCCTCAAGCCGGGCGGCGTGCTGGCCATCGAGCAGCATCGCGGCAAGCCGGACCAGAAAGAACCGGTGGCCGGTGGTTACGTCGCCGAGCAGACCGTGATCGACGCGGCCACGAAGGCGGGTTTCAAGTTCGACGGCAAATCCGAAGTGAACGCCAACGCCAAGGACACCAAGGATCATCCCTTCGGCGTGTGGACCTTGCCGCCGGTGCGCCAGTCGTCGACCGGCGGTCAGCCCGTCGCGGCCGACTTCGATCGCGCCAAGTACGATGCGATCGGCGAGTCCGACCGCATGACGCTGCGCTTCGTGAAGCCGAAGAAGTAAGCGGCCCGCGATGAAACAAGTCGGCAGCATTCTCCTCAAAGGGCTGGTGACCATCCTGCCCATCGGCCTGACGATCTACTTCGTCTACTGGCTGGGCGTCACCACCGAGGGACTGCTGTCGAAGCCCATCCGGTTCGTGCTCGGGGAAGCCAACTACTACCCGGGCATGGGCCTGGTCACGGGCTTCCTGCTGTTGTTCGTGGTGGGCCTGGCGGTCAACGCCTTCCTGGTACGCAGGATACTGGGGTTGGGCGAGGACCTGCTGCTGCGCGTGCCGGTGGTCAAGACGGTGTACAGCGCCATCCGCGACATGACGCGGCTGGTGAACACCGACAAGAAGCGCGGCGACCTCGACCGCGTGGTCACCGTGGATGTGGGCCTGGGCAGGCTCATCGGCTTCGTCACGCAGGAACATGCCAATACGCTGGGGATAGGCGGCGGCGACGACCTCGTCGCCGTCTATCTACCCATGAGTTACCAGATCGGCGGCTATACCGTTTACCTGCCGCGCAGCAAGGTCACCGAGACCGAGCTCACCGTCGAGCAGGCCATGCGTATCGTGCTCACAGGCGGCGTCCGCGGGCGCTGACCGCCTGCCACCCCGGATCGATTCACCAGGGCTGAATCACCCGGTGATGGGTGGTGAGGCCGTGCGCGGTGCGCCGCACGTGCTGCCGGGAGTTGTCACGGCGGATCTTCATGTTGGCGTCGAGGATTTCGCGGGCGCGGTAGGGACGGGGATGGTCGAGGTGCAGGCAGATGAGCGTGTAGCGTGCCTGGATGCCCCGCATGCCGCAGCGTTCCAGCCGCTCGCCGAATTCGCGATCCAGCCCGCCGTAACCCAGCCGTTCGTCGAATCCATTGACGGCCAGCACTTCATCGCGCCAAGTCGAGGAATTGTGCCCGTTCCAAGTAGGCCTGGTCGTCGTAATGGCGTTGAACACATTGTTCCAGGGCGGCGCTGACAGCAGCATCTTGCGAAGATTGGCCGCGCGCTCGCCGCGTGCCTGCAGCCATCGCTGCTCGAACACCTCGCCATCGACCACGTTTTTCGGCGAGATCGCCCTGGTCGCGGCCTCGCCCAGGCGCACGCACCCGCCGGAGACGAAGTAGCCAGGCCGCGCCAGTGCGACGTGACCGGCGACGAAATCGGGATGCGGTATGCAGTCTCCATCGGTGAAGATCAGGTAGTCAGCCTGCGTTTCGAGGACCGCGCGGTTCAGAATGCGGCATTTGCGGAAACCGATGTCCTCATGCCAGACGTGGCGGATGTTGAGTTTCCAGACGCGACGCGCGGCCTCGATGCATGCGCGGGTCTCGTCGCCGGAGCCGTCGTCTGCTATCACGATCTCAAAATGTGCGTGCGTCTGGCGGGCGTATCCGGCCAGCACACGCGCGAGATCATGCGGACGGTTGTAGGTCGTGAAGACCACGCCGACGGTGAAGTCCGGGTGCGCATCGGTAGCGGGAATCATGGCTGCATTCATGCGCCCGATTTGAGCAGCGGACTGCTACAGCCCGAAGGCAGGAATATTTCCGTTTGCTGACCGCCGCCGGTTTCACCCGCCGGCCTTCTTCACGTCGGTGTAGCCCAGTTTCCTGAGTTCCTCGACCAGCCGGTCGCGGTGATCGCCCTGGATCTCGATGACCCCGTTCTTGACCGTGCCGCCGGTCCCGCATTTCTTCTTGAGCGCGCTGCAGATCTCTTCGAGCTGTGGCCCGGGCAAGGGCACGCCCTTGATGGCGCTCACGCCCTTGCCACCGCGATGCGCGGTTTCCTTCCAGATGCGGATGGGCGCGGATTTCATGCCTTCTCCTCGAGACTCACCCAGCGATCCATGCGCTGCGAGACGAGCGCTTCCAGCTCCACCACGCGCTCGCTATCGTGGCGCATCTCGTCCGGCGAAGTCTGGTGGTAGTTTGGTGCGCACATCTTATCGGTCAGGGCGCGCTGTTCGGCTTCCAGCTTTTCGATCTCGGCGGGCAGGGCCTCGAGCTCGCGCTGCTCCTTGAAGCTGAGTTTTCGCTTGGGCGTCGCGACCACGGCCGGCGCGGATGGCGCCGCTACCGGGCGCGAAGAACTCGCGCCGGCCGGCGAACGCGGCGGACGCTGGCGCAACCAGTCGCTGTAACCACCTACGTACTCGCCCCAGCGGCCATCGCCTTCCGCGGCGATGGTCTGCGTGACCACGTTGTCGAGAAAGGTGCGGTCGTGGCTGACCAGCAGCAGCGTGCCGGTGTAGTCGACCAGCATGGTCTCGAGCAGCTCCAGCGAGTCGATGTCGAGGTCGTTGGTAGGCTCGTCGAGCACCAGCATGTTCGCCGGCCGCGCGAACAGGCGCGCCAGCAGCAGCCGGTTGCGTTCGCCGCCTGACAACATGCGGATGGGCGCATTCGAGCGCCGGCTGTCGAACAGGAAATCCTGCAGGTAGCTCGATATGTGCTTGCGTTGCGCGCCTATCTCCACCCAGTCCGAACCCGGGCTGACGGTTTCCGCGAGCGTCCGTTCGGGGTCGAGCTGATCGCGCAGCTGATCGAAGTAGGCCACCTGCAGGTTGGTGCCGCGCCGCACGCGGCCGGCATCCGGCTCGAGCGTGCCGACGATGAGCCGGATCATCGTGGTCTTGCCCACGCCATTCGGGCCCAGCAATCCCACGCGGTCGCCGCGCATCACGCGCAGGCTCACATCGTCGATGATCTTCCGCCCGCCAAAACTCTTGGAGACATTCTCGAACTCCGCCACGAGCTTGCCGGATCGCTCCCCCGTGTCCACGGTGAGCTTGATCTGGCCGATGCGCTCACGGCGCGCGGCGCGCTCCTCGCGCAGGTGCTCCAGCCGCTTCACGCGGCCTTCGTTGCGCGTGCGGCGCGCCTCGACTCCCTTGCGGATCCACACTTCTTCCTGCGCCCAGAACTTCTCGAAGCGGCGATGCGCGAGATCCTCCGCCAGGTTGATTTCGGCCTTCCGTTCCTCGTACACCGAGTAGTTGCCCGGGAACGTGCGCAGGCGGCCGCGGTCCAGCTCGGCGATGACGGTGGCCACGGCGTCGAGAAAGCGGCGGTCATGCGTGATGACCACGCAGGTGACATTTCGCTGCAGCAGTTCTTCCAGCGTCTCGATGCCGTCCACGTCGAGGTGGTTGGTGGGTTCGTCCAGCAGCAGCAGATCCGGCGCCAGCGCGAATGCCAGCGCCAGCGCCGCGCGCTTGCGCTCGCCGCCGGAAACCGAGGCCGGCGCGGCATCCGGATTCACGGAAAAGCGCTGCAGGAATTCGTTGAGGCGTGCCTCGCGCGCCCACAACGCGCGCTCGTCATGCATGGCAGCGAAGTCGCCGCGCAACACCAGCGATTCGCGCAGCGTGGCGGCGGGCGGCAACACGGGCTCCTGCTCCACGGCGGCGATGGCCAGGCCGGGGCGGCGCTGGACCTCGCCATCATCGAGCGGAATCTTCCCGAGCAGCGTGCCTAACAAGGATGACTTGCCCGTGCCGTTGCGGCCTATGAGGCCCACGCGATCGCCAGCCTGGATGACCAGAGACGCGCCATCGAGCAGGGGGGTGAGTCCGAACGCGAGTTCCGCGTCCTTGAGGGCGATCAATGTCACGTCGAGGAAGACTTACAGCGGGTTGGCGAGTTCCAGCCAGAGCCACTCGGTGGCGTCCTTGACGCCCACGCCACGTCCGCCGGTATCGGGATAGTTGTTGTCGTTCACCACGACCACGTGTTTGCGGTCGAGCACCTGGATGGATTCCGGCGTGTGATACGGGAAGCGGAACAGCGCGCCGGGTGCAAGGCTTTCGATGAGGCCGCCGGAATTGCTGACGGCCAGCAGGTCGATCACCAGTTTCTTGGCCAGCGGCTTGCCGGCCTGAGTCTTGTCCGCCAGGGCCTTGTCGAGATCAATGGAATACACGCGCTTGGCCTTCGCCGCGTCGCCTTCGTGGTCATCGCGCTCGATGACCACGAAGCGGTTGCCCTCGATGCGCGAGATGTCGGTCACCGACACCGTGTCCTCGTCCAGCTCATATATAAGAGTGCCCGGCAGCCACTTCCCGGCCTGCGTGTCGTAGCGCAACACGCGCAGCGTCCTGGGCGCATCACCCGTCACCGTGCCCTCGAGGATGACCACCAGCGTCCGGTTGTCGCCCGCCAGGTCCATGGCCTCGATGCCGCGCGAACGCTCGAGCCTGGCGTGGTCCGCGCCTGACAGCACCAGCGGGTGCTCGGGCGAGCGCACGTTGTCGGGCAGCTCCACCGGCGGGCCTAACAAGTCGCCATCCACGGAGAAGTGCAGCAGCCACGGACCGAACTCGTCGCCTGCCCAGAAGGTGTCGTCGGCCATGGTGACCAGCGACTCGGGGTCGGCATCCGCGCCGGTGAGGAATCGTTCGGGTGAGGCCTCGTCGGCCAGTCGCCAGGGAAAGAACCGGGCGGGATCGGAAAGTTCGATGACGCCCTGCAGCGCAGTGCGCGAATCGGGCCCCGCCTGCGTGCGCGGCCGCACATCGAATAGATAGATGCAGAGGCGGTAGTCGGAGCTGTTCCACTTTCGGCCGAAGCCGTTGTCGGAAAGGCTCCACCACGCGCCGGGGGTCGGGCCGGGTTTGATGGAGCTGACGCCCTGCACGGGCTGGGCATCGAAGCGCGGTGAAGAGGCGCGCCGCCCCTCGCCATCGAACTGCCCCGAGGGCGGGCCTGGACGCAAGGCATCGGGCGGCATGACCACGTGACCGATGAGCTCCACGGCTGGAGGCGGAGGCGGCAGCGCGGGCGCCACCGGTTTTGACACGGGCTTTTTCGACGGCGCTACCGGCTTCTTCTTCGCGGGAGCGGCTTTCGCCGCCGCGGGCTTGCTGGCGGGCGCAGGCGATTGCGCGCGCACGTCCATCGGCTGCGCGCCCAACATCAGGCACGCCAGCGCGCAGGCAGCGATCGAGAGCCGCGAAGGCGAAGCAAGCATGGGTGGATTCTACCCACGCCCACGGCCCGGTACTCAATGCGGGATTGGAAATCACGGTCATCAGGCGGGAAAACGGCCAGCCAACGGGTGTGAATATGTGATGTCCTGCCGGTTGCAGGGTTGTTCGACGTGCGCCGATGCCAGGTCTTCGCCCGAATGTGGTTGGCCGCCGCCGTATCCCGTTTCATGGCGAATCCTCCGCGCCGCCGGCGGCCGGGCGGGTCAAACTACTTCAGCTCGCCTCGGTGCGCAGCGATGGCCGGCGGCAGTACCTGGAAGTCCAGAAGCTCCACTTCGCGGCACTGGTAGTGCTCCTTGCACTCTTCATCGCTGCACAGGTCGGTGGAGAGATACTTCTTGTTGTCGTCGCAGAACACGGTGGCCACGCACGCGCCCGCGCCTTGCTCGTGCGCGATCTGCAGCGCGCCCAGCAGGTTGGCGCCCGCGCTGATCCCCACGGCAATGCCCAGTTCATTGGCCAGCCGCTGCGACATGACGATGGCGTCGCCATCCCACACGTCGATGATTCGTCCCAGTTCCTGCATCCGCACGATGGAGGGCACGAATTCGTCACTGATCCCCTGGATGCGGTGTCGCCCCACCTTGTGGCCGGTGCGCAGCGTCGGCGAGTTGGCGGGCTCGAGTGGATAGGCCTCCACGCCCTTGCCGAAACGCTCGTCCAGGTGGCGGGCCACGCCCATGACCGTGCCGCCGGTCCCGACCCCCGCGACGAACGCGGTGGGCGTGCGTCCGATGGTCGCCAGCTGCGCCGAGATCTCGGGGCCCGTGGTTTCGTAGTGCGCCTGCACGTTGGCGCTGTTGTCGAACTGCTGCGGCCGGAACACATGCCCGGCCTCGCGCGCGAAATCGTCGGCCATGCGGATGGAGCCCAGAAACCCGCCCAGCTCCGCGGAGACCGGGATGACGGCGGCACCGAGGCTCTGTATCACCAGGACGCGTTCGCGCGACATCCAGTCCGGCATGTAGATGCGCACCGGATGGCCCAGAGCGCGGCCGATGGCCGCGAACGAGATGCCGGTGTTGCCGCTGGTGGCTTCGGCGATGACGTCACCCGGGCCGATTTCGCCCGTCGCATAGGCGCGCTGCAGGATGTATAGCGCCATGCGGTCCTTGATGCTGCCGGTGAAGTTGTACGCCTCGTGCTTGGCGTACACGCGGTGTTCATGTCCGCGATAACGGCAGTGGATCTCGAGCAGCGGCGTGCCGCCGATCAGTCTCGACAGGGCGGTCAGCTTCGCGGGTGGCGGTGCACTCATGCGGGCCGATCTTAGCTTACGCAACTCGCCTCGCCGGGTGCTTCACCCGATGGCAGGGGTTCGTCGCGGCCATTCTCGCTGGCGGGCAGGGCGGTTACAGTGCCGCGGTGAACGCACCCCACCTGAGATTACCGGTCATCGCGGCCCTGTTCTTCCTGGGCCTCGGCGCCTCACCGGCCACGCAGGCGCATGCGCAGAGCACCAGCTTCCTGGTTCTCGACATCCGTGACGATGGACCGATGCCGGTGCGCTGGGATCTGTCAGTGCACGATCTCGTCTGGTCGGTGTTCATCGACGCCGACTATGACGGCCTCGCCACCTTGCAGGAAATCGAGGATGCCCGCGCGTCCATCATCAACGCCGCGCTGGCCCAGGTCTCGGTGGAACGCGGCGGCGTCGCCTGCGCGCTGCGCGTCGACGACCTGGCGCTGACCCATCGCGCCGGGCAGGACTATCTATCGCTGAGGATGATCGCCGATTGCCCGCGAACGGGGCGGCTGGCGATCGGCGGCCCGCTGTTCATGACGGGCGATGTTTCGCAGCGCGTGTTGATCAGCGCGCACCGGGGCAAGGAAACTCTGGCCGGCGCGGTGAGCGCGGCCGCCACGACGTGGAACGAGCCGGTGCAGGTGTCAGCCTGGGCCAGTTTCGCGCGCTTCATCGGCGAAGGTGTGTGGCATGTGCTCATCGGTTACGACCACATCGCCTTCGTGTTGCTGTTGCTGCTGCCGTCGGTGCTGCGGCCGGTGAATGGCAGGTGGGAAGGCGCCGCGGGAATCGGCCAGGTCACGCGCGACATCGTCATGATCGTCACGGCATTCACGATCGCGCATTCCACGACGCTGGCGCTGGCGGTGACGGGCACGATGATCCTGCCCATCCAGCCCATCGAAGTGGCGATTGCCGCTTCGATCGCGGTTGCGGGATTGCTGAACCTCATGCCGCGGTGGTCAGGTTGGCGTCTGCCGCTGGCCTTCGGATTCGGTTTCGTCCATGGCTTCGGCTTCGCGAATGCGATGAGCGAGCTCGATACCAGCGGCGGCGCGCTGTTCCCGCTGCTCGCGGGTTTCAACATCGGCGTGGAACTGGCGCAGCTCGGCATCGTCGCCGTGGTGCTGCCGTTCATCTACCTGGCGCGGCGCCGGCGCTGGTACGCGGGCGGTGTGTTGCCGATGGGCTCCTGTGCGCTGGGAGCCGCCGGCGTCGTCTGGCTGATCCAGCGGCTGTAAACCCCGCGCGCACCTGGCGCCGATCGCCGCTCAGCCGCGCCTGGTCTTCGTCGCCTTGCGTGCCGACGCCGTCAGGATTCCCGAGTATCCGTACTGGCGGTTGTCCGGGCAGGGGATGACCTGCACGTCGATGCTCGAATTCGCGAAACCGTTTTCCAGCATGCACTCGCGCATGGTGTCGATGGTGAGGTTCGAGCCCGGGAACATGCGGTCGCCGCACTTGTATGCCTTGCACTGATGCAACGCATGGATGATGAAGGTGCCGCCGGGCTGCAGCATCGACGTGACGTTGCGCAGGCAACGGCGGAACACGCGCGGGTCCGCCGAAATCGCATCGATGCAGAAGCCGGTGATGATGAGATCGTAGAATTCCTCGCGGGACGGTCCCAGCGGCTGGCGAAGGCGCGCATCGCTCACGTACAGCCCGCGCACCACCTTGCGCGTCAGGGCTTCGCGCTGCAGCACCTTGCGGTGGTTAGGCCGGGTGTGTCCCTCGCAGGCCAGAACGTAGCGCGTGAACCGCTTCCACTCCGGGGCATCGTCATCCGCGCACAGCCAGGTGCGTGCTTCGGCGAGGTTGTCGGCCAGCCAGTCCGCCATGTCGATGCGGAAGGCATACCGGGACGCCGCGATGGCGCGATGCAGGGTGGGCCCGCAGCCGTACTCGAGTCCGCGGCCGAAGCGGGCGCGGGCGGCTCGCAGCACGTCGATCTGGTAGGCGAGGACGGCCTGCTCGTCCGGCAGTACGACCTCGCTGTAGTAGGTCTGGAAGTAATCCCGCGCCCGCCACTCGGAGTAGTCAGCCACCAAAGGGTTTCTGTTCGTGATTCCATCCACCACCTGTCACTCCCTGAACCCTTTCTGGAAAGGTTTCTGTAAAGGCCTTATGTCAGAGCCTACTGACAGCGGTGCCGCACCAATAGCCGTACGACCCTTACTGGAATGCCTGGTGCGGTGGTGAAATACGCGCCGAAGATGATGAAAGTACGGATGATTTGGCGGAATTCCCGGGTCACCCCACGTAAACCACGAAATGCGTCAAGGTCCGTCCTCCGCGTGCACGTGACAATAATCGGCCATGAATGCCCGTCCTGAACCTGTGACCTCGAATGTGGTCGACGCCGAGCTGCGTGCGGTGCTCGAGAGCGCGCAGGCAGCGGTCTGGGACTGGCAGATCGCCGCGGACCGTTTCGAAGTCGACGAGCCCTGGTTGCGCGCGCTCGGTGTGGATCCGGGCGGCGGCAACGGAGTGCTGAGCACGGCGGAGTGGAAGCGCCGCATCCATCCCGACGATCACGGGGCGTTCGTGGCCGCCACGGAGTCCTGCCATCACGGCGGCGAACGCTTCGAGTGTGAATACAGGTTGTTAGCCGCGGGACATCGCTGGCTGTGGGTGCTGCATCGCGGCCGCGTCACGCAACGCGATCGCGACGGCTCCGCCCTGCGTCTCGGCGGGTTGCTGCTCGACATCGACCGCCGCAAGGGCGAGGAGGTGGCGCGCAGCGACAGCGAGTCGCGGCTAGCTACCGCGCTCTGGGGCGCGCGCGCCGCATTCTGGCAATGGCATGTGCCCAGCAACACCCGCACGTCCAGCCCGCTGTGGCTGGCGATGACGGGTTACTCGCGCGCGCAGTGGGACGCCATGCCCAACCCCTGGCACTCCAACCTGCATCCCGACGATCGCGAACGCGTCGAGGGGCAACTGCAGGAACACGCCAAGGGCCTGCGCGACTCGGTGGAGTTCGAATACCGCTTCCAGATCGCGGGCGGCGAGTCCCGCTGGATGCAGGACCGCGGCCGCGCCGTGGAGTGGGATCTGCAGGGCCGGCCGGTGCTGGTGATCGGCGTCACGCTCGACATCGACACCGCCAAGCGCAATGAGGCGCACCTGCGGCACGCCGATCACATGCTCGAGACGGCCGCGTGGGGCGCGGGCATCGGGCTGTGGGAAACGAATTTCCTCACCGACACGACGCGCTGGTTCAACGACTGGTGCGAGCGTCATGACATCGATCCCTGCGATGGCCCGGAGCACGTGGGCCGCTGGGACGAGAACCTGCATCCCGAGGAGGGACCAGAAGCCACGCGGCGATTCGCCGAGCACGTGAATGGCAAGGCCGACTACTACGACGCCGAATACCGCATCCGCACGAAGACAGGCGCCTGGCGCTGGGTGTTCGAACGCGGCCGCGTGGTCGAGCGCGATGCGCAGGGCAAGGCCGTGCGCATGCTCGGCGTGTGCATGGACCTGGACGAGACCAAGGTGGCCGAGCGGCGCGCCAACGCGCGCAACGAGCGCGTCGAGCATGCGCTTCAGCTAACTACCGCCGGCGTCTGGGATTGGGACGTCGAGCAGAACCAGACCAACCACACCGACGGCTACTACCGCGTGTTCGGCGTGGACCCGGACTTCGGCCGCGCGAACATCCGCACCTGGCGGCAGATGCTGGGCACCGACCCGGAAGCCGAGATCGAGAAGTTCCGCGAGCGCCTGCGCCACGTGGACCCGAGCGCGCAGGTACTCGAAACCGAATACCGTTTCCGCCACACGGACGGCTCCTGGCACTGGGCGCTGGATCGCGCCTTCGTCGTCGATCGCGACGAAAATGGCGCCACGAGGCGCGTGCTCGGCCTGGTGGTGGACATCACCGCGCGCAAGATCCGCGAGACCGCATTGTCCGCGGCCGACCAGCGTTTCCGCGCGGTAGCGCGCGAACTTCGTTGCGTGGTCTACGAGGTGGACGTCGAAACGGGCGTGCTCACCGGAGAAGGCCTGGATCGCGTGCTCGGCTATTCCATGCAGGACAAGCCGAAAGCGGAGGACTGGATTGAATATGTGCATCCGGAAGACCGTCCGCTGCTCAGGCAGTGGACGGATCGCGGCGTCGAGAACATGGTGGCCCTGCAATACCGTATCCGGCACCGCGACGGTCACTACCTGACGCTGCTCGATTCGCCCTGCATGGTGCGCGATGCCTCGGGCAAGGTGGTGCGCATTGTCGGCGTGGCCATCGACATCACCGCGCAGGCCAGTGCGCAGGAAGCCCTGCGCCAGTCGCAGGAGATGCTGCAGATGGTCGCCGAGGGAACCGGCGACTGGCTGTACCTGGTCGACACTCAGCTGCGCGTGCAATTCCTCAATCGCTGCATGCGTTCGCTGCCGCGCGAGCAGGTGATCGGCCGGCGCATCGATGACGTCGCCGAGACCAAGGATCGCGAGGCGCTTCGCGATGCCGTGCAGCGCGTGCTCGACACCGGCCAGCCCGTCGACGTCGAGCTCAACAACGCGTCACCCGACGCCATGCGCGTCTTCGATGCGCGCATCCGCCCGGTGCTCACGGGCAAAGGCATCCAGGGCGCGGTCATCAACGTCACCGAAATCACCGACCGCCGCGCGGCCACCCAGCTGCGCGAGACGCAGGCGCGCATGTTCGAGCTGCTGCACGAAGGCGTGGTGGTCATCGACAACCAGAGCACCATCCGCATGGCCAACCCGGCCTTCGAGCGCATGTTCGGCTTCGCGGCCGGCGCCGCGGTGGATACCTCCATCGCTGATCTGATCGCGCCGACCGCCGGCATGCTCCGCGACCGGCTGGACCGGCACTTGTCAGGCCCCATCGACGAGACTTCGGTGGATCCCCCGCGCATGACGCCGGTGGAGTTCAAGTGCCTGCGGCGCGATGGGTCGACCTTCGACGCCGCCTGCGTGACCACACTCACGCATGTCGATGGCGCAACACATCGTCTCGCGGTCATCACTGACGTCACCGAACGCCGCCAGCTCGAGCGGGAGATCCTCGAGATCGCCGGACGCGAGCAGTTGCGCATCGGGTCAGACCTGCACGACGGTCTGGGACAGGATCTCACCGGTGTGGCGCTCATGCTCCGCAGCGTCGTCGCCCAGCTTCGCAAGGAGGACTCCGCGACGCGCTCCGACGTGGAGGACATCATCAGCCTGGTGAACGGTGCCATCGAGAGCACGCGCGCCATGGCGCGCGGTCTTGCGCCGGTGGGCGCCGATCGTGGCGGCCTGATCGCGGGATTGCAGTCAATGGCCGTGCGAGGCATGGAGCGTTACGGCGTGCGCGCGCACTTCAATACCTCCCTGCAGGAGCCGCTGACGCTGGATGATGGTGCTGCGACGCACCTTTATCGCATCGCCCAGGAGGCGTTCACGAACGCAATCCGGCACGGGCGGGTCACACAAGTCACGATTGACCTCGCCACGGCAGAAGGAACTTTGACCCTTAGCGTGCAGGACAACGGTAGGGGTTTCGATGAGCGAAACGCGAGCAACAACGGATTGGGGCTTAAACTCATGCGTTATCGCGCACAGATGCTGGGCGGTGACGTGACGATTTCCAACACCGGGGCCGGTGGGGCCATCGTCCGTTGCACTTGTCCGCACCGCGCGCCGCTTGCCGGCGAGTTGCTTCCGCGCGGCGGGTTTCCGCTGAAAGAGTGAGCGGGATCGATTCAGGGACTGAAACGTGTCTAACTATAGTGATGTTTACGTAGGGGCAGGATTGACGCTCCGCAGTATCTTCGTCACGATTGATGCCTAATAAACGGCCGTAGGGGAATGATCATGACTGCAGCAATGGCGACCAAGCGCCAGATTTTGATAGTCGATGACCACCCGATCGTGCGTCAGGGCCTGCGGCGCATGTTCGAGGCCGAACCGGATCTCGCCGTTTGCGGCGAGGCGGACAGCGAACCGGCCGCGCGCGAGGCGATTCGCGCGAGAAAACCCGACATCGTGGTCGTCGATCTCTCGCTGGAACGCGGCGATGGCATCGAGCTCGTGCGCCAGATGCACGCCGAAATGCCTGAATTGCGCATGCTCGTGCTGTCCATGCACGACGAGACCATCTACGCGGAACGCCTGCTGGCCGCGGGCGCCATGGGCTACATCATGAAGCAGGCCGCGTCCGACCAGCTGCTCATCGCGGTTCGCCGCGTGCTGGATGGCCGCACGTATGTCAGCGAAACCGTACAGCGCTCGCTGGATCAGCGCGCCGGCGAAAACAGCCGTTCCGAAACCAACGATCCGGTGGCGCGACTTTCCAATCGCGAAGTGCAGATCCTGAACATGATCGGGCGCGGCATGAGTTCGCGCGAAATCGCGCAGGAATTCACTCTTTCGGTCAAAACCATCGAGTCGCACCGCCAGACCATCAAGCACAAGCTGGGTCTGGCCACCAACAGCCAGCTCCTTCAGTACGCGATGAAGTGGTTCTCCGGGGGCACCCAGCGCAGCTGAGGCCTTGGGGCGTTCGCGCCATCTCCCTGATTCGCATACTCTTTCCGGCCAGTTTCAAACCCATGACGCGTTCTCTCCCTCTAAGGTACGCAAGAGGGAGAGACGCTTTTGGCCGATGGATCAACAGCCCGAATGACGAGCACTGACACGGTCGTCGGATTCGACGTGGCGCTCATCGAGCGCGCTCGCAAGGGTGATTCCCGCGCCTTCGAACGTCTCTACCGCGATCACGTGGGGCGCGTGCACGGGCTTTGCCTGCGCATGACGCGCAACCCGGACCAGGCGGCGGACTGCGCCCAGGACACCTTCATCAAGGCCTGGAAGGCGCTGCCGAGGTTCGAGGCGCGCGCATCGTTCTCCACCTGGCTGCATCGGATCGCGGTGAACACGGTGCTCGAGAAACGCCGTGGCCCCGCGAACAGCGAACTGGTGGTGGAAGACCCCACCGAGTACGAGGCGGAGACGAGCGTCACGCTCGACACGCCGGTGGAAGAGGAAGAGCTGGAAGCGGCCATCGCTTCGCTGCCGCAGGGCGCCCGCGACGCGCTGGTCCTCTGCGGTGTGTATGGCTACGAACATTCGGAAGCCGCGACGATGCTGGGCATCGCCGTCGGCACCTGCAAGGCGCAACTGCATCGGGCACGCGGCTTGCTGAGAGACAGGCTCGAAAGAGGTGTGCGATGACGACACGCAAGGTGAAACGACTGGACGAGCTGGCGCACAGCGTGCCGCCGCCGCGCGACCTGTGGCCGGCCATTCACGCCGAAATCGAAGCGCGGGAAAAACAGCCCGGTTCCCGCCGCACCTGGTGGATGCCCGCGGTGGGCATGGCGGCGGCGATGGCGCTGGTGTCCATCGGCGTGATCATCGGCATCAAGGTGGGCGGCGAATCGTCGATCACGCTGGCCAGCGATTCCCAGAACGGTGGCGACGCGGCAATGATTCCGGCGGCGCTGCGTGATGCGAATTACCGCAAGCAGCGCGACGCGCTGCTGGTCGAAGTGAACAGCCGGCTGAAGACCATGCCGGAGGAAGATCGCGCGAAGGTGGCGGCGAGTCTCAAGACGCTGCAACGCTCGATCAGCGATATCGAAGCGGCGCTGGGCAGGGACCCCGCGAATGCGCTGCTGCAAGAGTTGTTGGTGAATTCCTGCCAGGAAGAAATGCGCGTGTTGACCACGGTGCGTGATTCCGGCAGTCAGGAGACCTGATCATGAGCAAGTTTCGAATCCTTACGCACGGCGTGGTGTGGATCGCCTGCGCTCTGCCCATCGCGGCCGTGGCCGCTGGCGACTCGGTCGACCGCAAGGTCGCGGCCGATCCCAACGGCGAAGTAGTGATCTCCAATGTCTCGGGCACCATCGACGTGCGCGGCTGGGACCGGAACGAAGTGCAGGTCACCGGCACCCTGGGGCGGAGTGTCGAACGCCTCGACCTGGAATCCAGCGGCGGGCGCACCGTCGTCAAGGTGGTGCTGCCACATCGCGGCGCACGGGACGGCGATGCCGAGATCGAGGTGCAAGTCCCGAAGAACAGCAGGGTGGAAGTCTCCGCGGTCAGCGCCGATGTGTCTTCGCGCGATGTGCTCGGTACCCAGCGGTTGACCAGTGTGAGCGGCGAGATCACCGCCGACATCTCCGGCAATGATTCCCAGATCCGTTCGGTGAGCGGCGATGTCACGGCGCGCGGCGTCGGCCAGCCTTCCTCGGTACGCGTGAGTTCGGTGAGCGGCAGCCTCGACATCACCAACATCGGCGGCAAGATCGAAGTGGTCACCGTGAGCGGCGATGCGCGCGTGCAGGCCACCGAGATCAGCGAGATTCGCGGTCGCACCACGTCCGGAAATCTCGAATTGCACGGCAAGCTGACCAGGGACGGCCGCGTGGACGTGGAAGGCGTGAGCGGTGACCTCGACCTGCGCCTTTCGGCGCCCAATGGCCTCGCGGCGGAACTCGAATCCTTCAGTGGCAGCATCGAAGGCTGCCTGGCCAAGGGTGTGGAGCGCGTGAGCAAGTACGGTCCCGGCACCCGGCTCTCGCTGAGGACCGTGGAGAACGGCGCCCGCGTCCGGGCCAAGACTCTCTCCGGCGACATCGAGATCTGCGATCGCTGATGCGCTAACCAGCCAATTCACGCGGCCGACATCGTTACAATGTCGGCCGCGTGCGCTTTCGACTTCTCAAATGGATTGCCCTCGGCCTGGGAGCGCTGATCGCGCTGGCCTTGATCGCCATTCTGGTGATCGTCTGGGTGGTCGACCCCAACACCTTCAAGCCGCGCATCGAGACCGCCGTGCGCGACGCCACGGGGCGGGAATTCACGCTGGCCGGCGATATCGAACTGGGGTTCTTCCCCTGGCTGGCGCTGCGCACCGGCGAAGGGCGCTTCGGTAATGCGCCGGGCTTCGGCAGCGAGCCCATGGTGTCCTGGAAGCGCGCACAACTGGGTGCGCGGCTGTTGCCGCTATTGCGCGGTGAACTGGTGGCGGATCGCGTCATTCTCGAAGGCGCGGATGTGCGGCTGATCCGCCGCGCCGATGGCACCGCCAACTGGGAAGGCATCGGCGGCGAAAGCGAACCCAGGGACCCGAATGCCGAGCCCATGGAGCTGCGCATCGACGGCATCGAGATCAGGGGCAGCCGCGTGTCCTTCGTCGACGAAACCGTCCCCCGGCGCATCGAGGTGGCCTCGCTGAATCTATCTACCGATGGAATCGAACCGGGGAAACCATTCACGGACACCGAGGTTTCCGGCGTACTGCACATGGATGGGTTCGCGGCGGCCGGCGTGCCATTCGAGCTCGATGTACCGCAGGCCGAGGTGCCCGAAGATTTCAGCGCCATCGACATGCCTCGCTTCTCCGTGAAGCTTGGCGGCTTCGAAGCCGAAGGCGGCGTGCAGGGCGCGCTTGGCGACCAGCCGAAGCTCGCCGGCAGGATTGGCAGCAATGAATTCGACCCGCGCGCCTTGCTGGCCGCAGTGGGCGTGGCCGCACCGAAAACCACCGACGCCACGGCGCTCGGCAAACTGCAGTTCTCGGCGAACTGGCAACTCGATGCGGGCGCAGTGGCCATCGAGCCTTTCGAACTCACGCTGGACGACACGCGATTCACCGGCCATTTCCGCCACGCCGCGGGCGACGACGCCGTGGGCGAGTTCGCGTTGCGCGGCGATTCCCTGGACATCGCGCGCTACATCCCCCCGCCGGACCCTGACAGCGAGCCGTTCGTGCTGCCCACGGCCACGCTCAAACAACTCCGATTCCGTGGTGTGGTCGAGCTGGAGCGGGCGACGCTGGACGAAGTGTCCATGAAAGGGGTGGCGTTGCGTTTGCTGCTGGACGAGCAGGGGTTGCGGCAAACTACCGGGATGGCGCCATGAAGACCGACGCCATCGCGCCACGCCTGCTGGCCTGGCACGCGAAAGCCGGACGGCACGACCTACCCTGGCAACGCGACCGCTCGCCGTACCGCGTCTGGGTGTCGGAGATCATGTTGCAGCAGACGCAGGTGGCCACCGTCATTCCCTACTTCGAACGCTTCATGGCGCGCTTCGCGGACGTGCGTGCGCTCGCCGATGCGCCCGCGGATGAAGTGCTGCACCTGTGGACCGGGCTCGGCTATTACGCGCGTGCGCGCAACCTGCATCGCGCGGCGCAGATCATCCGCGACGAACACGACGGCCGTTTTCCGCGCCTGCTCGACACCGTGATGGATCTGCCCGGCATCGGCAGATCCACGGCCGGCGCCATCCTTGCCATCTCCACCGGCGCCCGGTTTCCCATCCTCGATGGCAACGTGAAACGCGTGTTGTCACGCCATAGCGGAGTGGACGGCCCCATCGACGACAACGCCACGCTGGCGCAGTTGTGGAAACTCGCCGACGCCCATACACCCGACGAAAACGTGGCCACCTATACGCAGGCCATCATGGATCTCGGCGCGACGCTGTGTACGCGCGGGAAGCCGCGTTGCGGCGAATGCCCCATCGCCAGGGACTGCCGCGCGCGCATCGAGGGCCGCCAGGCCGAGCTGCCCGCAGGCAAGCGCCGCCGGGCCGCGCGCAAGCTCAGGCATGCCGTGATGCTGGTGGCGCGCCGCGAGTCGGAAGTGCTGCTGGTGCAGCGGCCCGCAACGGGCATCTGGGGCGGGTTGTGGTGCCTGCCGGAATTCTCCGATCGTGAATCGGCGGCCACCTTCGCCTCCAGGGAGCTGGAGAAGGCGAGGCTGGCAGACGCCGCGTTGCCGGACATCGAACACAGCTTCACGCACTTCGATCTCGTGATAACGCCACTGGTCGCGCGTTGCGGGGGAGAAGCGCGGATACGCGATGGCAAGACACTGTGGTATGACCTGGCCGTGCCCGCGCGTGTGGGCCTGCCTGCGCCCATCAAGACATTGCTGGGTAGTTTGCTGGAGAGAAATCAGTCATGACGAGAATGGTCAATTGCGTGTTGCTCAAGAAGGAAGCGCCGGGCCTGGACAAGGCGCCCTACGGCGGCGAGCTGGGCAAGCGCATCTTCGAGAACGTCTCGAAAGAGGCCTGGCAGATGTGGGTGCGTCACCAGGTGATGCTGCTCAACGAATACCGGCTGACGCCCGTCGAGCCCGCGCATCGCAAGCGCCTCGAATACGAGATGGAGAAGTTCCTGTTCGGTGAGGGCTCCGAGAAGCCGAAGGAATTCGTCGCGCCGAAGTAGTCAGGCGAACATCTTCTCCGAAGCGGTCTTCTCGGCCGACCGCGGCAGGAACACCCCGCCCGCATTGTCGCTGCAATGCGTGATCTCGCCGACCAGCACGCTGCGGTTGTCGGTGTAGAGGTCGATGCGCACGAACGAGAAGTCGCGGCTCAGCGCGCGCGCCACCGTCAGCATTTCGGCGAGCGTATCCGGCCGCGGAATCGCGTACGACGCGCGCGGGTAGATGATCGAGAAGTCGAGTTCGTTCCACTCGGCGTCGAAGAACTTGCGCTTGTGGCCGGTGAAACGCTCCACGTCCACCTGGATGATTCGCGGCTCGCCTTCGTAGCAGAAGATCTTGTAATCCTCGATGGTGTCGCTGCCGAAGATCAGCGGCTCCACGATGACCTTGGGCGTCAACTGCTGGTAGTGAGGCTCGCGGCTCTTGAGGTAGTAGTTGAGCGCGAACCAGCCCTTGATACGATCGCGGTCCACGGGTTCGCCGTTTGTGCGCAGGATGATCTCCGCGCTGGCATGCGTGGGCTTGATGCAGCACTGGGGCGGAAAGTCATATTCGTCGACTTGCGCGGGGCTGGTCAGCACCGCCAGTGTGGGTACGGCGTACTGGTCGCCGACCACCTTCCGCACATACGTCTTGACGAATTCCTTGTCAGTGACGAAGACGCGCAATGGATCGAGGATTTCGTCCGAGGTTTTCACCCGGTACAACATGTCGTTCCACAACAGCGCATCGCGCCGCGGGAGCCGTCCATGCTTCCAGAAAAAAAGCAGCCCGTGATATGCCTTGTCCACCACCTTGCTGCGCGGCAGCAAGTGGCTCAACGGCTTCAAGGCTTTGTCGAGTGCGCTATGCAAACCCTGCCCCATGCAATCCTCCGAAATTGGAGGGCAAGCGTGCGCGGCTTCGCGGCGAAGTGATGTAGGACACCTGCCAAAAATGCGGGTCGCAAAAAAATGACGGCGCAGTTGTCTGCGCCGCCAACGGACTCGACGAGCGGGGGGATGCCCATCGAGGGATCGCGACCGGCTAGAACTTTCCGGTCTGGTAGTCGGAAAAAGCCTGCATGATCTCTTCGCGCGTGTTCATCACGAACGGGCCATAACGCGCCACCGGCTCACGCAACGGCCGCCCGGCCACGAGAATCGCGCGTGTGCGCGCTGCGCGGCCCTCGAGGCGCACCTCGCTGCCATCGCCCAGTACCGCCAGTTCCTGGGCTTCGATGACAGCGGCATCGCGGCCCGTACCCACCGCCGCGCTACCTTCGTATACGTATATGAAGGCCGAATGACCCACGGGCAACGGCAATGTGAAAGCCGCCCCTGCATCAATGCGGAGGTCCAGGTAGGTGGGGTCGGTGGCCGGCTGTCGCACAGGACCGACAGTTCCGTCCACCTGGCCGGCGATCACCTTGACGTTCACACCGGCGCGCTCGACGACGGGCAGCTTGTCCGGGCCGAACTCCTGATAGTTAGGCTCGGCCATCTTGTCGCGTGCGGGCAGGTTGAGCCACAGCTGGAAGCCGCGCATCTTGCCCTCGGTCTGCTCCGGCATTTCGGAATGCACGATTCCACGGCCCGCGGTCATCCATTGCACGGCGCCCGGCACCAGCACACCCTCGTTGCCGTGGTTGTCCTTGTGACGCATGCGGCCGTCCAGCATGTACGTGACAGTTTCAAACCCGCGGTGCGGATGGTCCGGAAACCCCGCGATGTAATCTTCGGCCTTGTCCGTGCCGAATTCGTCCAGCATCAGGAAAGGGTCGAGGTCGGGCAGCCTGGGCTGGCCGATGACGCGCGTGAGTTTGACGCCAGCGCCATCGGACGCAGGCATTCCACGCAGGGTCTGCGTGACGGAACGAGAGACGACCTGGGATTCAGTGTTCATGGTCGGCCCGATGTGGCGTCGGAAGTAATATTTTCAACCTGGCGCGGCTGGGGCGGCGCTGTCATCAACACTCCACGCCCGGATGCGCTGGATCTCCTCCGGCCCGAGGCCCAGCGAATGCAGGAAGTCCAGATGCGCGTCGGGCATGTTCTTCTCGAAGTTCGCGTGCCACTGACGCATCTCCTCGTCCGTCAGGCCGATGGCCTGGAACATCTGCGTCCAGGTCTCCTTCGATAGTGTGCGTTTGCCGGGCCGTCGCGCAGTGAGGTCCAGCAATGACAGCATCACCCGCTGTTGCGTGCGCAGTGAGGCGAGCTGCCGGTTGACGGCGCCGATCTGCTCCTGCAGTACCTCCGCCAGCGGCGTCTGCGAATCGAGCACGCGCCGGATGGCGCGCAAGGGCAGGCCCGCGCGGCGAAGTTCGACGATGCGACCCAGGCGTGCGGCGGACCGCGCATCGTAAATGCGGTAGCCGGCGGCGGAACGCCCGGTGGGTTTGAGCAGGTGCAGGCGGTGGTAGTGAAGCAGCGTACTGCGCGCCAGGCCGAACTTCTTCGCCAGCGCCGAGACGGTCAGCGCGCCATTGCCTGCCGACGTAGCCATTCGTTCATGCTCCCTTCCCAATGAGCCATGTTGTCCAGCCACTCTTTCTCGGTGGACGCGGCCAGTATGGCGCGCGCGCCTTCGTCGGTGGGCGTGAAGGTGTACTCGATGCATACCGCCGTGGTGCCCGCGTGATGCCTGCCCAATGTGATCCCGATGCGCACCACCACTCCGTCGGCCTGCCACCGCACGAAGCCCACGCGTCGCGCGGGCTCGTGTTCGGTGACGACCCACCGGGTCGTGCCCATGGGATGCGGCGTCTCGAACACTGCCCCCAACTCGGCTACGCCGGAAGCCGAATGAATCATTCGATAGTCCCAGCCCGGCAGCCAGGCCTTCTCGAGCTCGGGGCAAAGCAGCGGAAAGACTTCTTCGGGCGTGGCGTGGATGTGCTGCACGAAGGTGCGCACGACACGCGCGGCGAGAACCGGGGCGGGCATAAGCGGCTCCTGGGTTGTAAGGAGTTGCGAGGCTCAGGTGTGAAGCCGTAGACAGGTCAAGCGGTTGCGAAGGGCATCCGCGGAAATCGTCCAAGAATCATCGGTTTGGCGGGCTTTTGGCTTGACGGCCCGGCAGCGGATTGAAAATCCGCGTGTCGTTGGTTCGATTCCGACCCCGGCCACCATTTCATCGCAGGTCCGTCTGATGCGTCGTCCCTAGTGGATAATCGATGAGCCACGTGGCCATCGAACCAGAGGGATCTGCATGTTCAAGGTGCAAGGAACGCTCGCCGTCCTCGAGACCGGCGCGGGAATACCGAATCTGCAGGTCGTTCTCTACGACCTCGACAACCGTTCCGGCAATGTGACTGCGGCGCCGGCTGCCGATGTGAAGGCCGGCACCAATCCGGATCCGGCGTGGGAAGTCATCAGCGGTGACCGGCTGGGATCCGTGCTCAGCGATGCGCGCGGTGGCTTTTCATTGGAATTCGCCGCTCAAGACTTCCAGGCGTTGGACAAGGAAGCGCGGCCGGACGTGCTGCTGATCGTGCTGGCGCCGGCGGACGCGGACACCAAACAACCCTTCAGCGCGCCCGTGGCGCAGCGGGTGCTCTTCATGACCCGCGACGTGCGCATCAACGCCGCGCGGCTCGAGAGTTACTTCATCAGGATTCCCAAAGCGAAGCTCGACAGATTCAAGATCCACGTGCCTGCGGCAGCCACGATCGCCGAAGGCCTTTCCGCGGCCACCAAGGCCGGACGCAATCTGCAATCGGCCGTGACCACGGCGCTGCACGCGAAGTTTGCGCCGCTGGCTGCCGACCTGGCGCGCACGCGCCAGGCCTTCTCCACTTTCACCCTTGGCCGTCGAGCCAAGGGCACGCGCGATGGCCGCGTGTGGTTGCAGCCAGGCGAGGCGCTGGCCGCCAAGCAAAACACGCTGATCCAGGAACGCGTCAATGCCATCGCGATTCGCGAGGCCGACCGTACTCGCGGCTTCACCATGCGCGTGCCGGCGCAGACGCTGCGAGAGTGGGGCGTCGCCATTGCCGATGGCGCGGCAACCGCGAGCGGAGTCGTGGCACACCGGAAACTGCTCGCCTGGTACCGCTCCCGGCGCCAGGGTGTGGCGCTGAAAGCGGGTCAGTCCGCAATGCAGTCCTACTGCCGCCAGCAGGAAGCCCGGCAGAAGTTCGATGACACCGTCGCCCGTTGCAGCGCTGATCACGAAGAGCCGGCACCGACGCCGACCGAGAGCGCTGGCAGTGGCGACATCCAGGCGCGCGTGCGTGACCAGATCTCGACAGTCACCACGCCCGAACAACATCTCAGTTATGGCGTGGATCGCCCGGGCGGCGCGTTGTCGGCCGTGATCCACACCGGCGCGGCCGATGTCACCGCGTACCATGATTTCCAGGAAATCCAGATCGCTTTCGAGCACATCTGGAGCGAATCGGCCGATCGTTCGCTGCAACCGTTCCTGCTCGGGGCTTACCGCGAGATGGTGCGATATCAGAACCGCGTCTCGGGCGCCGCGGAGTTCCCGGATGTCGGCAGCGTCGACGACATGCGCGACCTCTACAACGAATTCCGCGGCCTGCAACGCATGGTCGAACAGGCGGCGGAACCGCCGGCCGAGGAAATGGATGCCGGAGTGCCCGTGCCGTCGGCAGTGCGTACCCTGCTGCCGGCCCTGACCCAGGAGCAATGGTCGGCGATGGCCGAAGGCGACCGCACTCATCTCATCGAACTTGCCGATGAATTCATGCGGCGGAAGGACTACGACACGGCGGAAGAAATCGCGGCGGTGGCGTTTTCGTTCGGCGCTTATGCCGCCGACAACGAGGCGAAGCTGTCCGCCATTCGTTCCGAAGCGCAGACCATGCTGATCGCCGCGCAGCGCGCGGCGCGCGAGCGCGCTCAGCAGAGACGTCCGGCCGGGCGCGGCCCGCGGCCCGCAAGCTCCGCCACCGAGGGCACGCGCCTGTCGGATCTCATGGCCGAACTCGACGAACGCCTCAATGAACCGTATCGCTTCGACGTGTTCGCCCCCGATTCGACCAACTACGGCGTCATGCTCACCTACCGGCAAACCTGGGAACCCAAGGACTACCAGGTGGGCGACCTGATATCGACGGTTCCGCTGGCTCCGAAAGAGGTGCGGCGCTACGAAGCAAAGCAGGTAGTCAGGCGCAACCGCCTGCAGAAGGAGCTCGAGGATATCCAGACCTCGCGATCCTCCGAGTCGCAGGACACCAGCCGCGCGGACGCGGAGATCGTACGCCAGGCGCGCAACCGCACGTCCTTCGAGCAGACCGCCAACGCCACCATCAACGTCGGGATGTTCCAGGGTGAGTTCGGCACGCGCTTCGGTATCGAGGCGGAGAAATCCTCCTCGGACACCAAGCGCAATTTCCGCGAGGCGGTCGCCAAGGCCGCCGAGGAATACAAGCGGCAACGGCGCCTCGAGATCGAGACCACCGACACCACCGAGATGGAGAACACTTCCGGCGGCGAGATCTCCAACCCGAACGACGAGATCACCGTCACCTACATGTTCTACGAACTGCAGCGCCAGTTCCTGGTGAGCGAGCGCATGCAGAGCCTGACGCCCGTGGTGCTGGTGGCGCGTGAAGTGCCGTCACCGGACGAGGTGGATGTGGACTGGCTGCTGGCGCACGACTGGATCATCCGCCGCGTGCTTCTGGATGAAACCCAGAATGCCGCGCTCAACTATCTATCCGGCAGCATCGCCGGGGACGAGCTCGCGCTCGAAGCGTTGCGCGAGAGCATGAGGCGCCAGGTGGAGCTGGTCGAGGAGCTCACGCGCAAGGAACGCATGCAGACGGACCTGTCCCAGCAGGCGTTCAACGAACTCAAGCGCCTCATGTCCAGCGCGCGTTCGCCAGATGACGCCGAGAAGATGAAGGAGATCGGCCTCGCCATGGTCTTCGGTCCATTCGCACTCGCCGGCGGCAATGGCGACGACCGCGCCGCGGAAAAGCGCGAGGAAATCGCGAAACTCGCGCTCGAGCGCGCCGACAAGTCGAAGACCGAGGCCAGCGCCAGGCTCACCCGGGAAGTGACCGCCATGCAGGAGGCAGTGGAGCGCTACACGCGGGCATTGCAGACGCACTTCGACCGCATGGCGTCCATCGCGCGGCTGCGAATCCACGTGAAGGAGAACATCCTGCACTACATGCAGGCGATCTGGGATCACGAGCCGGGCGATCAGCGCTTCTTCGCGTTGTACAACCTCGAGGTGCCCTGGATCGAGGAAAGAGATCTGGACATCGAGGTGCGCGTCTCGGGGCGACGCCTGGCGCCTCATGAAATCCTGCGCGAAAGTGATCGCACACTGGGTGAGTGGTACGAGATCACGGGGCGGCTGCCTCTGGGCAGCGGCCTCGCGGGCGGTGCGCCCAGCCTGCGCCGCAGTCAGCGCACGCTCTCGGAGATCGCGAACCTGGACCAGTTGCTGGGATACAAGGGCAACTACCAGATCTTCCCGCTCAAGGAGACCTCGTACCTGCACGATTACATGATGCAGGACTACCTGGACCCGGCCACCGGCGCACTGCGCGACCCCGACAGCGCGGCCGGCGCGACCACCGACGAGATACTCCGCTACGTCTGCTGTCTCAGCCGCCACGAACCCGAGCGGCTGGCGGCCGAGCGTGATTCCCTGCTGGCGCTCATCGAGAGTCGCGCGGCTTCACCCGAACAGGAGAAGCAGCTGATCGTCGTGCCCAGCAAGTCGCTGTACATCGAAGCATTGCCGGGCAAACACCCCATCATGGAAGACTTCAAACTCACGCATCGCGCGCTCGACGTGAAAAAAGTGCAGGCGGAAGTGCGCTCGCTGGAGCTCGACAACCTGCGGCGCGCCGCGCGCGTGCTGGCCGGCGAGTTCGATGACCCCGATACCGAGCGCAAGGTCATCATCAAGGAGGCTGCGACGCCCGTCATCGTACCCACGGAAGGCTGAACATGAGCTGGATCATCGAAGCCCGGGTATTGGGACGCACGGAACGCGTCCTCGAGGGCGCGTTCAGCGGCGGCATCATGCCGGTGATCGCGCGTGGGCAGCGCGTGCGTTTCACGCTCCAGCCGGATCCGTCGGTGCGTGACTCGCACCTGATGTTGCGCGATGCGTCGGCGGCGGCGAACTGGCAGACCCTGCCCGTGCTCGTGATCACGGGAACCCGATCGGTGTCGGTATCCGCCGGCCGTTCCAACCCGCTGCAGATCGAATACGAGTTCGCTTATCCGGGCGACAAGACGTTGTCGATTCGTGGCACGCCGAATGCCGTGAGCGCGCCCACGCGAAGCGGCATCGCCGAACCGCAGGCGCTGTTCGCGGCGCCCGAGGCGGAAGGTCGGCTGCGCGTCGGTGACTTCACCGAGGAAACCGATCCGAGGCGCGACCGGATTACCCGACCAGTCGTTTCCGAACCGCCGGGAAGCCTTGGCCGCGAAACGCGCGCCGACCTCGCGGCCCTGGGTCGCGACATCGAATCGCGGTGGGCGGCCATGGACCGGGAACTGCGTGCCGAGCCCGGTCTTGGCAACCTGTACGGGGTATTCGTCGGCCTGGCGCGCTCGCTGGCGCAGATGGCCGAGGGCATCGACGCGCTCGTGGTGTTGCTCGGTTCCGGCGCATCTGCTGCGCTGGATCATTTCGCGGCTGGCATGCGCCTGCTCATGTCCGGTGACTTCCGCGCCTTGTATCGCGACATGCAGGAGTTCGGCGTGATGGTGGTGGAGCTGGACCGCGCGCATGTCATCGAGCGATCGATCGCGGAGGCCGTGGCGGCACCGTTCCAGAGCGTTGCCCGGCACGTGCAACGCGGATACGAGCTATCTACCGAAGACCAGGTGGAAGCCTCGGCAGAGTTTACGCAGGCCACGGTGGAGATCATCGATCTCATCGACATGGTCAACGGGCTGGTGCATGCGGCACGCGCATTGCCCGACGCCGCGAGCCGCTTGCCGGCGCTGGCCGATGGCGCACGGCGGCGGTTGGCGGCATTTCGCGCCGCTGCGGGCGGAGACGCGCTCGCCGAAGTACTGGAGCGCACGCCGCGCTCCGCCGACACGCTGCGCGTGACCATGCCGGATGAAGCCCGCGGACTCGGCGAGGGTGCGCGCGGCGTGGACGACGCGGTGCCCCGTGTTGATGAGTCGGTGCCTGCCGAATCGCCGCCGCGGGCGGCAGAGGCGCCATCCGCCGATACGCCACCGGCCGACGCGTCGCCTGCCGCGGATGCCACGCCAATCGAAGGCTCCGAGGGCCGCGGTACCGGTGACCGCGGTACCGGTGATCGTGGTACCGGCGATGGCGGTACCGGCGAGACGGGTGGCTCCCCGGAATCGTCCGCCATCGTGCCGTTGTCGGATGGCCGCGCGCCGCCGCGACTGACCGAGATGGCGGCTGCCGGGCTGAGCGCGCGACAGGTGGAGATCCTTCGTCAGCTGATAGGACGGCGACTCGATGACTTGCCGGCGTCCATCTTCGGTGAGGCGTGGCGCGCCGCCCGCGCGGAGTATCGCGCCGAGGAAGCCGCGCTGATCGCGGCGGTCGCCGCCGGCACCTCGGGGATCACGCCACGGGCAAGGCGATTGTTCGGGTACGTGCGCTCGTCCTTCTTCAGCCGTCTGGCCGGGGACGCGACCGCCATGCGCTACTTCGAAGCCGCGGGTGTGCTCCTGCTGCCCGACGGAAGCTCCGCCCGAATCCTGATGGATACCTCGCGCGGCCGGCGCTGGGTAACGCTGGACGTGGATCACATCGCGGAACTGAGCACGCATCCTCTCGACGCGCTGAGCCCCCGCAACCTCATGTTCTCGTTCGAACGTCAGAACCGCGAACTGCACAATTTCCTGTTGTCGATGGACCCCTTCAATCCGGACGCGCGCATGCGCGCCGGCCGCGGCCGCTCCCGGGCGAGCCGGTTGCGCGGACGCCCGCTGTTGCCGGCGCCGGGCGCGCCTCCGGTGGAAAACCCGCTCGCGCCCGACTGAGCCGCGCCGTAATAAGCTACGCCGCATGAGTCTCGAAGTACTGGGTTACATCGCCGCGTTCCTGACCAGCGTGTCGTTCATTCCACAGGCGGTAATGACCATCAGGACGCGGGACACGCATGGCATTTCGCGCGGCATGTACCTGATGTTCACGACGGGCGTGGCCTTCTGGCTGGCCTACGGTATTTACCTGGTGTCGTGGCCGATGATCGTGGCCAATCTCGTGACGCTGTTGCTGGCGGCCACGATACTCGTTCTCAAGCTGCGTTACGGCTGACTACTGCAGTACGGGCTGCTGCACCTCGATGACCGCGCGATCGCGGAACTTCACGCTGCCGCCGAGAAAGCCCGACGCCCCCAGCTCCATGGCGTAGAACAGCACGCGCGCCCCATCTACGTCGCGCATCGAAGTGGGCGGACCCAGCAAGCTGACTACTTCGAGTTCGCTCATGCCTGTCTCGAGCTTGCGCCATTTGCCCGCGTCGACCCATGAGGTGGACACGGCGGCCGCGGGTCCCCGCGGCAGGCTGGCCGGCGCGGCGGCGCGATCGGGGCGCGTCACTTCGTCCAGCCGCCGGCTCAGCGTCGTCACTTG
>JAQSWD010000034.1 GCA_029266835.1 Steroidobacteraceae bacterium | reverse complement strand
TATTCGCCTTCGACCTTGATGCTGACGTTCTGCACGTTGGCCTCGACGAGTTCCAGCGCGAAGTCCGGCTGACCGTCCTTCTTCTTGACCAGCACGTCCTCGCCATCGTCGACTTCGACGCTGTAACGCTGCGGACTCAGTTTGGCGGCGAGCGCGTCACGCACGTCCTTCGCGACGTTGTTCTCGTCACGGCCGCTGCGGATGTTCACGGAGATGTCGGTGGCTTCGCCCTGGTGTGGCGTGACGCGGAAGACCAGCGCACCCGTGGTCAATGCCTGGCCCGAGAGCTCGATGCGCCACTTGTTCGACGTGGGCGAGGCATCGGCGAAGGCCATCGCCGCCAGCATGACCGATGACACGACGGCGGTGGAAATGGCACCCAGTTTCTTTGTCATGCAGCACTCCGAAATTTGCCGGGAGGGGTTTCGTAGCACGCATTGTCATGACACGGCGCCGCCGGCAGCATCCGACGAAGTCCAGATGCCCTGTCGGCGCGCGGGAAATCCTTCGCGCCGCGTGATTCCTACAGGGGTCAGCGCCGGCCGGGCGTGGCGTCAGCGGCGTGAGCGCGAGGGCTGCGGGATGAAAAACGAGGCAGCCGAAGCTGCCTCGTGAGAACGCGCGGCGACCCATTCAGGGTGGGCGCAGGCCAAACCTGCTGCCGCGCGAATCTTGTTGTTGTTTCTTGTGCTCTTAGCCGATCAGCCGCACTTGGAATCGCCGCAATTCAGGCAGGTCATGCAACCGTCCATCATGACCACGGCCGCCGTGCTGCACTTGCCGCACAGCTGCGCGCCTTCCGGAAAATGCGACTTCGAGAATGCGTCGGTCTGCTTGCTGCGTTCCTCGAACTCGGCCTTCTTCTCGGCAATCAACTTCTGCGCATGTTCATCGAGTTCCACCTTCTTGAGCAGACCGATCATCTGCAGGTGCTTCTCGATGACATACCCCAGCTCGGCGATGATCGACGGCATGAACTTGCCGCCCGCCTGCCAGTATCCCCCTCGCGGATCGAACACGGCCTTCAACTCATCGACCAGGAACGTGACGTCGCCACCCTTGCGGAACACCGCGGAGATGATGCGCGTGAGCGCCACGATCCACTGGAAGTGATCGAGGTTCTTGGAGTTGATGAAGATCTCGAACGGGCGACGCTGCTCGTACGGCGTGTCCTCGTTGAGGATGATGTCGTTGATGGTCACGTACATGGCGTGATCCGACACCGGCGTCTTGATCTTGTAGGTGGCGCCGATCAGGAACTCGGGGCGCTGCACCTCTTCGGTCATGCGCACGACCTTGGCCGAGCGCCCGTCCTTGCCCCTGGTCATCTCGACCGCGGGCTCGAGCTTGACCACTTCCGCGGCGGCCGCCGCCGCCTTCTCTTCGGCGGTGGGCAGTTTCTGAACGCGGTATTTCGCAATCTTCTTGTCGATCTTGATGGCAGCCATTGCTGTCTCCTCGGCGGGCTAGCTACTAGCTAGAACTTGCCGTAATAACCTTCCTTCAACGCGTCGTAGAGATTCGCGGCCGAGTGCTTCTCGCCGTCGTATTCGATCTCCTCGTCGCCCTTGACGGAGATTTCGCTGCCGTCCTCGAGCGTGAACACGTAGGTGGTGTTCTTGAGATCGTCTTCCTTCACGAGCACGCCCTGGAAGGCTTCCGGGTTGAAGCGGAACGTGGTGCAGCCCTTCAGATCCTTCTCGTGGGCGTACAGATAGATGTCCTTGAAGCTCTCGTACTTGTAATCCGTGGGCACGTTCGCTGTCTTGGAAATGGAGCTGTCGACCCAGCGCTGCGCCGCGGCCTGGATGTCCACGTGTTCTTTCGGCGTGATGTCGTCCGCCGTCGTGAAATACCCAGGCAGCTGTTCGGCCGGGTTCGTTGCATTCGGCATCGCACGCGGATTGATGAGCTCGCGATAGGCGAGAAGCTCGAATGAGAAGACATCCACTTTCTCCTTGCTCTTCTTGCCGGGGCGGATGACGTTGCGGAAATAGTGATGCGCGAACGAGGGCTCGATGCCGTTGCTGGCATTGTTGGCCAGCGACAGCGAGATCGTGCCGGTGGGCGCGATGGACGTGTGATGCGTGAACCGCGCGCCCACGTTGGCGAGCTGGTCCACGAGCCAGGGCGCGGTCTCGGCCACACGCTGCATGTAACGGCTGTAGCGCGCATGCAGGATGCGGCCCGGGATGAGGTCGCCCACCTTCCAGCCGTCCTTCGCCATCTCCGGACGCTTGCGCAGCATCTCGGCGGTGACGGTGAACTCCTCTTTCATGATGGGAGCCGGGCCTTTCTCCTTGGCGAGATCCAGCGCCGCTTCCCAGCCGGCCACGGCCATCTCGCGCGAAACGTCTTCCGTGAACTTGATGGAGTCTTCGGATCCGTACTTGAGACCCAGGCAGGTGATCGTGGAACCGAGGCCCAGGAACCCCATGCCGTGACGGCGCTTGCGCAGGATCTCGCCCCGCTGCTGCTCCAGCGGCAGGCCGTTGATCTCGACCACGTTGTCGAGCATGCGCGTGAACACCTTCACGACTTCCCGGTATTCGTTCCAGTCGAACTCGGCGAAATCCGTGAACGCGTTCTTCACGAAGCGCGTCAGATTGACCGAGCCCAGCAGGCACGAGCCATACGCCGGCAGCGGCTGCTCGCCGCAGTTGTGCGCATGGAAACCATTGGCATCGAACTCGTTGATGCCCGGGATCTGCACGTCGTACACGTCTTCCGTGCCGTCGGCGCGGACGCTTTCGACCACCGCCACGAAACGCTCGCGATTGAGCGTGCGCTTGTAGCTGCCCAGCAGGCGCAGCAGGCGCGAACGCTTCACGGTGTCGGAGAAGCCGACGACTTCGGCGAAGCGGGCCACGTTCTCGCCGGTGATCACCAGCTCGAACTGCGCGCGTTTATAAAGGCTCGACGCGATGCCGAGACGCAGCAGCATGCGCTGCGCGCCTTCGAGCATGGCGCGGTCCGGCTGCGCGAGGCGCACGGACACACCCTTGGCCTGCGTGCCCTGCACGCCGCCGTCGGTGTCGAACAGGCCGCGCAGGAAGCCGCGGTAGAACTCGCTGGAGCCACGCTCGATGGCCGGCGTGATGGTCTGGCGTCCGGGACGCAGGCCGAGCTCGCGCGCCAGCTCGGTGATGCCATCCATGCTGAGATTGAATTCGCCGCGACCCTGCCCCTGGTGCCAGCCGGAGAAATCCGCGCGGTCGTTGAAGCCACGCGCGGCGTCGAGCGCCGCGGCCATGACCGAATGCGGCCCGCCCACGTCGATATCGCTGTTGCCCACCGCCGGACGCGCCCAGATGGACAGTTCGGCGCGCTGCTCGGACATCTTCCCGTCGCCCACCAGCAGGCCCATGAGGTAACCCTCATTGGTGCCATAGGCACCCACCCACTCGGACGCCTTGCGGTGATCCTGCATCAGCACCTTGTCGCCGGGCTGCAGGTCACCCGCCGCACACCACTCGGTCTGCAGGCGGAATCGCGTCAGCATGGAGATGCGACGCACGCGGTGATCGGCCGTGAGGCGCAGCGAGTGGCCTTCGGCCGTCGTCACGTTGACCAGCGGCTTGAGCGCGGTGCGGAAGAAGCCTTCCGGCGCGCTTACGTGTTCCTTGCCATCGACTCGCGCCGTGAACTGCTTGCCGATGAGTTCGGCCACCTGGCGCGGACCTTCGTTCGTGTGCACCCAGGTGTCGGCGGTGACGCAAGGGTTGGTGGCGCGGATGTTCTCGCACCACCAGTTGTTGTTCATCTCATTGACCTTGTCGATGAGGATGAAGCCCGGCTCGGCGAAATCGTAGGTGGAAGTCATGATGACGTCCCACATGCGGCGCGCGGGCAGCGTCTTGTAGACCTTGCAGCAGACCAGGCCGTCTTCGCGGCTCACGTATTTTTCGGTGGTCGGCCACTCGCGCCAGATGAACTTCGACTTGTCCTCGAGATCGTGCTCGGCAGGGTCGTATTCCTTGGTGAGCAACGGGAAAGCGAGTTGCCATTCCTTGTCCGCACGCACCGCCTGGATGAATTCATCGGTGATCAGCAGCGAGAGATTGAACTGCCGCAGGCGGCCGTTCTCGCGCTTGGCGCGGATGAACTCCAGCGCGTCCGGATGTCCGATGTCGAAGGTGCCCATCTGCGCGCCGCGGCGGCCACCGGCCGACGACACGGTGAAACACATCTTGTCGTAGATATCCATGAACGACAGCGGGCCCGAGGTATAGGCACCCGCACCCGAGACGTACGCGCCGCGCGGACGCAGCGTCGAGAATTCGTAGCCGATGCCGCAGCCGGCCTTCAGCGTGAGACCCGCCTCGTGCACCTTGTTGAGGATGTCGTCCATCGAGTCGCCGATGGTTCCGGACACGGTGCAGTTGATGGTGGAGGTGGCGGGCTTGTGCTCCAGCGCGCCGGCGTTGCTGGTGACGCGGCCGGCGGGAATGGCACCGCGCCGCAGCGCCCAGACGAACCTCTCGTACCAGAGGTCGCGCACGGATTCGTGCTCGACATCGGCCAACGCGCGGGCGACGCGCTTGTACGTGTCATCCATGGTCTTGTCGACCGGGGTGCCGTCCTTGGCGGACAAGCGGTATTTCTTGTCCCAGATGTCGAGCGACGCTTCCTGGAATGGAATGGCATCGACGTCCTTGGTTTCGATCTTGACCACGCTATTCATGGATGGGTGCCTGCTCCCCTGTGTTCCGGACTGTTCTCGCTAAACGCCCGAACCGGAAAAAAGAAAGCCCCTGCGCCCGTAGGTCCTACGGATCAGCGTGGTTTATTGCGGCCTGCTGTCAGACAGCCCGCCATCTCTCTCCCCGGTTCTCCCCATCATCAAGATGTCGCGACACAACATCTTGTGTTGGGGTCGGGAGAGTAGGCACGTGAATCCACATCGTCAAGAAACATCGTTGTCATAATTGGGGTTCGTTGTTTCCAATTATTTTCAACAGGTTACATACTTTCCTGCGGCAGGAATCGCCTGTCAACACGGCTTTTTTTGACATATGCAGGAATCGGGCCCGACACAAGCAATTGTGTCCACCCTGTTCCCACCGGCTACGCACAAGTCATCCACAGGATGCTCGCGGCTCACCCGGATGGCGGCCGGCCGACGCGCGGGAATCGGCCGTTGTAGTCACCGAAATGCGGTTTTCAAGCCACTTGAATCGCTTTTCAGGGTCCGCAAATCGGGTGGCATGCGAGCCGGGAACATCGTGCGATGCCCGGTAGTTAGCCAACACAGGGAAACCAGAGGAGTAGAGAGATGACTGTTGTGCGTTACGAGCCGTGGGGCTTGCTGAACCGCCTGCGCCGCGAAATGGACCAGGCCTTCGAGAATTCCGCGAGCGACGCGTCCTGGACGCCGGCCGTGGACATCCACGAGGAGCCCAAGCAGTTCGTCGTGCGCGCCGACCTGCCGGGCGTGAAGCCCGCGGACATCGAGATCACCGCCGAGAAGGGCGTGCTGAGCCTGCGTGGCGCGCGCAACTTCGAGCAGAAGAGCGACGACGGCCATTACTCGCGCCTCGAGCGGGTAACGGGCAAGTTCGTGCGTACGTTCACGCTGCCGGAGAACGTGCAGACCGACGCCATCAAGGCGCAATTCAAGGACGGCGTGCTCGAGCTGACCATTCCGAAGGCGGAGAAGCCGGAGCCGCGCCGCATCGAAGTGCAGGCTGCGTAGCATCGTGGGGACTGGCCTCCGGCCTGTCCCCACTGGAAGGGTGCGGGACAGGCCTCCGCGGCCTGTCCTCACTCAACCAAAACTAGCTAGCGATATGCCGCCACGTCGCCCCCTTCACGCCCGCCTCACCGCCCTGCCCAGCACCCCGCTCTTGTCCGCGATCTGCTGCATGAGCCCATTCCACGATTTCACGAAGGCCGTGGCGCCCTCGACCTGAAGCCGTTCGGCGATTGCGTCCACGTCGATACCCGCGGCGGCGAACTCCGCGATCGCCGGTTCGGCATCGCCGCCGTCCGCGGCCATCGCGCCGGCGACCTTGCCGTGGTCGGCCATGGCGTGCAGGGTTTTCTCGGGCAGTGTGTTGATGGTGTCGGGCGCGGCCAGTGCCTCGACGTACAGCGTGTCCGGTGCGGCGGGGTCCTTGGTGCCGGTGCTGGCCCAGAGCAGCCGCTGCGGCTGCGCGCCGGATTGCCCGAGCGCCCACCAGCGCGAGCCGGCGAGCATTTCGCGGTATGCCCGGTAGGTACGGCGCGCGACCGCGATGCCCAGCCGGTTGCGCAATGGCGCCGGCGCCGTCTCGACGGCCTTGTCCCAGCGGCTCACGAACACCGACGCCACTGACGCCACGCGGGGATCGCGGCCGGCCGAGATGCGCCGTTCGATGCCGCGTAGATAGGCCTCGGCGGCCGCGAGATACTGCTCACGCGAGAACAGCAGCGTCACGTTGATGGGCACGCCGCGGTAGATGCACTCCTCGATCGCCGGGATACCCTGCGGAGTGCCCGGAATCTTGATGAACAGGTTCTGTCGCCCCGCCTCACGGTAGATGCGCTCCGCCGCCGCGATGGAGCCCTGCGTATCGGCCGCCAGCAGCGGCGACAATTCCAGCGACGCCCAGCCATCGGTGCCCTGGGTCTGGTCGTAGACAGGGCGAAACATGTCCGCGGCGCGCCGCAGGTCCGCCAGCGCCAGGTCGAGAAAGATTTCCTCGCCCGATTTGCCGAGACGCGACAGGCGCGCGATGTCGGCGTCGTAGGCCTTTCCCGAGCCGATGGCGGCTTCGAATATCGTCGGGTTCGATGTGAGGCCCGTGAGCCCGAAATCACGGATGTATCGGGCCAGCGTGCCATCGTCGAGCAGATCGCGCGTGATCTGGTCGAGCCACAGGCTTTGCCCCAATTCGCGCAGCTGCGCCAATGCGGGGGCGGGGGCATTCACGGGGGTGGTCATGGGAATCTCCTCGGGTCGTGATTCTCCTGACCCGCGGCACGCGCAAACATTCCCATGCCTGGCGGCGGATCCGCCGACGTCGCGGCGGATTCCGACGCGCGGCGATCAACGCGCCGGGCGTGCTCCCAGCAGGCGTGCAGGCAAGGTCACGATGCCACGCAGCAACCCGAACACGCCTTCCACGGCGATGCCCAGCAGTCGGAACGGCAGCGACAGCAGCCATACGAAGGGCCAGGCCAGCAGCGCCAGGATGGCCAGCGGCCAGCAGACCACGAGCAGCAGGCACCACAAGAGAAACTTGATCATCGTTTGAGTATCCTCATCGCCATGTCACCTCAGTTAAACGCAGTTGCCCGCCGATTGGTTGCAACCTGCCTGCTCGTTTTGACCCTTGGCGCTCCCGCCGCTCTCGCCGCGCTGCCCCAGGCGGTAGGCGAAACACCGGTGCCCACGCTCGCTCCCATGATCAAGCGAGTGTCGCCGGCTGTCGTGAACATCGCCACCCGCGGCACGGTGCGCGAGCGCGCGCCGCAGAATCCGCTGCTCGAGGATCCCTTCTTCAAACGCTTTTTCGATATTCCGGACATGGGGCCGCGCGAACGCCAGTTCCAGAGCGCGGGCTCCGGCGTCATCTTCGATGCGAAGAACGGCTATATCGTTACCAACGCGCACGTGGTCGACAACGCCACCGAAATCACGGTCACGCTGCAGGACGGCCGTGACCTGACCGCCACCGTCGTGGGCAGCGACATTCCTTCGGACGTGGCGGTGCTCAAGGTGCCGACGGAGTCATTGATACAGGTGGCGCTGGGCGACTCCACGCGCCTCGAAGTCGGCGACTTCGTGGTGGCCATCGGCAATCCCTTCGGCCTGCAGCACACCGTGACCTCAGGGATCGTGTCCGGCCTTGGACGTTCTGGCATCAACCCCGACGGCTACGAAGACTTCATCCAGACCGACGCCTCCATCAACCCCGGCAACTCCGGCGGTGCGCTGGTCAACCTCAAGGGCGAGCTCATCGGCATCAACAGCGCCATCCTGTCGCGATCGGGCGGCAACATCGGCATCGGATTCGCCATCCCGGTCAACATGGCGCGCAGCGTCATGGATCAGCTCATCAAGTATGGCTCGGTCAAGCGCGGGTTGTTGGGCGTGAGCATCTACTCGCTCACGCCCGACACGGCAAAGTCGCTGGACATCCCGAATACGCAGGGCGTGCTGGTTTCGCAGGTGAGCGAGGGATCGGCCGCCGACAAGGCCGGCATCAAGCCCGGAGACGTCATCACCAGCATCAATGGGCAGACCATCAAGTCGAACAGTGAATTGCGTAATGCCATCGGGCTCTCACGCGTCGGCGACAAGCTCGACGTGGCGTTGATCCGCGACCGCAAGCCGCTGCAGGTGGTCGCGGTGATCACCGAGCCGCCGGTCACCAGCACCCCCGCGAATTCGCGCGGCAACGGTGGCAAACCCGGCGATTCCGACGTCATACATCCCGGTCTGCAGGGCGCGACGCTGGCCGATGCGCCCGGCGGCGGCGTGGAAGTGCGCGCCGTCGAGCCGCGCAGCGTGGCGGCGACTTCGCTGCGCAAGGGCGACCGCATCGAAGGCGTGAACCGCCAGACCATCACCACCCTCAAGGAACTGCGCGAAGTGGCCAAGCGCGGCGGTACGCTGGTGCTGCGCATCCGACGAGGGAACGCGCTGGTGCTCGCGCCTCTTCGCGCGCAATAGCGCCTGGAAGATCGTCTGGAGTTGGCGCGATGGCGGCCGGCGGTAGCTAGTTGGCCGCCGCGTCGCGCGCCAACCGGCGCGCTATCGGGTCGAACACCACGTTCGGCCCGCGCTCGAGCTCGAAAGATCTGCCCTGCTCCACGGCCTGCCAGTACTGCCATGGCAACGGCTTCGAACCGAGTTCGTAGTCCATGCCATCCCAGGCTTCCCGGAATGAATAGAACGCCCAGTGGACGCCATCTTCCTCCAATGCCGTCAGCACGTCGTCCAGATACCGCGGACAATCCACCCATCGCCGCATGCAGCCGAACTCCCCGGCCACCATCCGGCTCACGGGTATGCCATGGGAGCGAGCCCAGTCGACCGGCTGCTGTAGATAGGCGGCGACGCGCGTGGCGTCCCACTGGCTCTCGCCTTCGCCAAAGGGCGCGATGCCGGGGTAACGCCGGGGCTGCTTCAGTTTCATGTTGGGCGCACTGGTGACGGCCCAGGGTTCGTACATGTGGTAGGAGTAGAGCAGGTGCTCGTCCTTCAACGGCGCCGGCCAGTAGTTGAATCCATCCGCGGCACCGTAGAAACCGGCGTCGAGCATGATGGGCGTGAAGGAGTCGGATTCGCGCACCGCCGCGATCAGGCTCGTGTACAGGGCCGGGAGATCTCGCGGCGTGCCACGCATCTTCGCGTACCAGGCTGTCATCGTTTCGGCGGAGGAATGCTCCGCGAGACCGCCGCGCCGCTCCGGCACAGGCTCGTTGACCATGTTGTATGCGGCGATGGCCGGATGATCCTTCAGGGCCGCGGACAGGTGGCGCCAGAAAGCCGCCGCCTGCGGCGCGAAGCGCGCGTCGCTCCACAACCGATCGTCGAACTGGTCGTTGTTGAGTTGCACCCAGCGCGCCCCGGGCAGTTCGAGCGGCGTGACGACCACCTTGAGGCCGGCCGCATGCGCGTGATCCAGCACCTCGCGCAAGATCGCCAGGTCTTCCGGAACCAGCGCGCGATAGTCATCGAGGTTCCCGAACAGGAAGTCACGCTTTCCGGTCGGGGATTTCCACTTGCTGAACGCCACGCGCACCCAGGTGGCGCCGTATCCGCGCAGCGCACGGAAATAGGCCTCGTCGGGCGGCCTTTCGTTGAAGCAATTGGCGCCGTGTCGCGGGGAGTCCCAGAAGGAGATGAGATCCGCGGATGCCGCCGGCCCGGCCAGCCACGCGAAACTCGACACGATGAGAACGGCGATGCGGCGCATGCGCCGCAGTCTAGCCCCGCCGCGTCGGCAACGTGCACTCGCCGGCGTCCGCCGGTGCGATTGGAAAGACCCCGCGCAGCTTCCGGAAATCGCATTCGAACCGGCCGAGATCGCGAGCCGCCAGTCGCAGGTACTTGCGCACGTGTGCGTTCAGATGCGGGTCGACGGCATCTTCCGGCACCTTGCGCAGATGGCAGAACAACGCCAGCGCATGCACCAGTTCACCTTCATTGAGATCCCAAGGTGCAATCCGGACGGCGGAGTTGGCCATGAACACGCCGAAGCCCATGAATACGGTCGCGAGGTCGATGGCCGGCTCGCGCAGCATCGGGCCCCCGGGCGGCGTTTCCTCGAACGACTCCACCAGGAAGCGTGCCAGTTCGTGCGCGAAGTGCGCCACCAGCATCGCCGGGTCTTGCTCCGCGGCGGAGTAGCGAATGATGCGTATGCGGTCGCTGGTGAATTCCAGCGCCGCATTGTCAGTTGACGCGGAGCTAGGCTCCGTCTTGTCCGATGACGCGGAGCCAGGCTCCGTCTTGTCCGATGACGCGGAGCCAGGCTCCGTCTTGTCCGATGACGCGGAGCCAGGCTCCGCGATACACGGCCAGTCCGCCATGCCCGCGTGATCGCGAACGCGGCGGAACAGCGCGGTCGCGGCCGCGTGACCCTTCATGCCGCGATCGGGAAAGTGTTCGGGAATCGGCAGCACCAGATCGGTGTCGAGGAATTTCTGGTATCCACCGCAGCCACGCAACAGCCATGCGTAGGTCTCGAACTGCCATTGCCGGCGGGCCGGATCGAGAAAGGGTTTCGGTTTCGCGTGGACCATCTGGCGCATCGTTCTCTCGCGCCGGATGATGACACGCGACCCGCGCATGCGCGGCCGGCAAGCCGCACAGATGACATAAGCCACGCAAAATTTTCGACCGGCGCACAGTCGGTGAAACAAAATGTGTCGACGAGTGCGACGGTGCCCGCAGATGCCGGCGGCGAGTGCTACTGCGCCCGAATCCCCGCGGCGCACAGCCGCGCGTGGCGCTCGGCGCGCGGTAGTTTGGCCAGCTCGCGCACCGCGGCATAGAAGCGTGGCAGGTCATGATCCTGCTCGGCCAGCACGCGCCGGAAACCGGGCACGCACTCATGGTAAGTGGCCAACGATGCCAGCCGCGCATTGTTGGGCCGTCCGTCGAGCTCGGCGGCCAGCGCGGATTCCGCGCCGAACTTCTCACGCAGCTCGGCGACCAGCCGCGAGAACACTGCGTTCTTGCGGGCGCGCTTTTCGCTCTCGTGGATCGGCGCCTCGTAGAGCTGTACCAATTCGCGCCGATACCGCGTCACCAGCGCCAGGCTCTCGGCCTGCCGCGTGCGCCGATTGAGGTAGCGACCCAGGTCGTTCTCGCGTCCACGGAACTTGAGCCATCGAGCCAGTGCTTCCTGCTCCACCGCCACGGCGAAAGCCTCGTTGAATGGCGTATCGCCGGCCACGTACACCACTTGGTGCGAGAGTTCGTGGAAAATGATCGAGGCCAGCTCGTCGTCGCCGTATCCCATCATGGTGTTGAGGATGGGGTCGTTGAATTTTCCCAGCGTGGAGTACGCGGGCACGCCGCCCACCATGACGTCCAGGCCCTCCTCCTCCAGCCGCGCCGCATATTTCGCGGCCGCGCGCTCGCTGAAGTAGCCGCGGTAACTCACGCACCCGACGATGGGAAAGCACCATTCGCGCGGCTCCACCGAGAACTCCGGCGTCGCCACCACTGTCCAGGTGACGAACTCGCGCTTGAGGTCGGCATACGAGGTGTAGCTTTTGTTGTCAGGCAGGCCGAGCTCGCGCGAGGCGAATTCACGGGCCAGCCGCACCTCCTCGAGGCGCGCCTTGAGTTTCGCGTCCGCGCCGGGGTCGGCCAGCACCCGCGCAATGGGCTTGCGCGCGTGAAGGATCTGCATCTGGCCGCGCGCCGCCTGGGCGACGTACAGAGTGCCGCAGCCGGCCAGCGCGAGGGTGACGGCCAGGATGAGAGCGAGCGCGAGAGGCTTGCGGAAACTGGTTAACATGCGGTCATGCAAGTGTACTTGGTGGGTGGCGCGGTTCGTGACCGCCTGCTCGGCCGCGAAGTGACCGAGCGCGACTGGGTGGTGGTGGGCGCCACGCCGGCGGAGCTGGAGCGCGCCGGATACATTCCTGTGGGCCGCGATTTCCCCGTGTTCCTGCACCCGAAGACCAAGGAAGAACACGCGCTGGCGCGCACCGAACGCAAGGTCGGCCCCGGGTATCGCGGATTCACCACCGAATTCTCGCCGGACGTGACGCTGGAGGACGATCTGCGCCGCCGCGATCTCACTGTCAACGCCATGGCCCAGGACGACAGCGGCCGGATAATCGATCCTCACGGAGGCCAGGCCGACATCGAAGCTCGCCTGTTGCGTCACGTGTCGCCGGCGTTCACCGAGGACCCGGTGCGCATCCTGCGCGTGGCGCGTTTCGCCGCGCGATACGCGCCGCTGGGTTTCCGCGTTGCCGACGAGACGCTGGAACTCATGCGCCGCATGGTCGCGGACGGCGAGGCGGATTCGCTGGTGGCCGAACGTGTCTGGACGGAAACCGAGAAGGCGCTGGGCGAGAGCCGTCCCGACGTGTTCATCCAGGTGCTGCGCGACTGCGGCGCGTTGCGCGTGGTGTATCCGGAACTGGATGCGCTGTTCGGAGTGCCGCAGCCCGATAAATGGCATCCGGAAGTGGACACGGGCGTGCACCAGTTGCTCGCCTTGCGCGCGGCCGTGAACCTGGGCGGCAATGTCGCCACGCGTTTCGCCGTGCTCATGCACGACCTCGGCAAGGGCGTGACGCCGGCGGACAAACTGCCTTCGCATCCCGGGCACGAAAATGCCGGCGTGGCGCTGGTGGAGCAGCTCTGCGCGCGGGTCCGCGTCCCCAACCACCTGCGCGAGCTGGCGGTCATCGCCGCGCGCTATCACACGCATGTCCATCGCGCATTCGAGCTGCGTTCCGACACCGTGCTGAAGACGCTGGAGAGCTGCGATGCCCTGCGCCGGCCCGAGCGGTTCGCGGATTTCCTGCTGGCCTGTGAGGCCGATGCTCGCGGCCGCCAGGGGCTGGAGAACCGTGACTATCCGCAACGCGCCTTCTTCGCGAACGCGCGCGATGCCGTGGCCGCGATCAGCCTGACCGCCGAGGAGCGTGCCGGCCGCTCCGGAGAACAGATAGGCCAGGAACTGCGCAAGCGGCGAATCGCCGCCGTCGAAGCCATCGAGCGGCCCGCCAAGGCCTGAAGCCGTTTCATTGCCCGGGAATGCCGCGCCCCGGCCTGCGAACCGTTTGGCGGTCTGCGGCGAAGCTGACGGGCGGCGACCACCAATCTCCGGGGCATTGGGTACACTGCGCGCCCCAACCTGGAAGCGCGCATGAGCTGGCTCGAAGCAATCATTCTCGGCCTCGTCGAAGGCATCACCGAATTCCTGCCGGTTTCGAGCACGGGTCACCTGATCCTCACCCAGGCGTTGCTGGGCCTGGAAGGCGAAGCGGTGGACCGGCACATCATCATCATCCAGGGCGCGGCCATCCTCGCGGTCTGCTGGGAATTCCGGCGCAAGCTGCTGCACACCGCGTTCGGCCTGCACCGCGACCCGGTGGCGCGGCGGTTTTTCGTCAACCTGTTCATCGCTTCGATTCCCCTGGCGGTGCTGGGCCTGACCTTCGAGAAAGAAATCAAGGCCGTGTTGTTCAATCCGACCTCGGTGGCGATCGCGCTGGTGGTCGGTGGTCTCATCATCTTGTGGGCCGAGCGGCGCAAACACGAAGAGCGCGTCCAGAACGTCGATCAGCTGACCATCAAGGACGCGATCAAGCTCGGACTCTTCCAGGCACTGGCGCTGATTCCGGGCACCAGCCGCTCGGGCGCCACCATCATCGGCGGATTGCTGAGCGGGCTGTCGCGGCGCACGGCCGCGGAATTCTCGTTCTTCCTGGCCATTCCGGCGCTGCTGGCCGCCACCGCCTACGACATCTACAAGGCACGCGAGGATTTCATCGCCGCCGACGTGGAGCCGCTCATCGTCAGCTGCGTGGCTTCGTTCATCAGCGCGCTGCTGGTCACCAAGCTGCTGCTGCGCTTCGTGAGCCAGCATTCGTTCGCGTCATTCGCCTGGTATCGCATCGTGTTCGGCGTGGTGATCCTGGTCACCGCATACACCGGCGTCGTCAACTGGTAGTCCGGTTCAGCGCCGCGATCTCCCAGCAGGCGGCGATGAACCGCACCTCGTCGCCATGTAGATAGGGCGCGAACCCGCCCCGCACCGCCTGCATCACGCGCGCCCGTGTCGTGGCGTCCACTTCGCGCAGCGCCAGGGCCACCGGGCCCAGCTGCGTGAAATATCCCTCCAGCGCCGGCGCAGGCATCTTGCAGGTCACGTCGAGGGGCGACATCTCGACGCCCCGCCAGCCCGACGATTCGAGTATTCCCTGCACCTTGCGCGCATCGGCGAAAGCGAACTGGCCAGGCCCGCCCGCCGGCCGCGGCGGCAGTGCCGGCAGCAAGGGCGCGGCGGCGCGCTCGGCCGCCGTCATGAAGGCGTTCTCCGCGAGGCTCCGGAACACCACACAGCGCAGCGCCGCGCCGTCGCGCGCGCCACGACGCAGGTTCGCGAAGGCCTTCACCGGGTCCTCGAAGAACATCACGCCGAAACGCGAGATCACCATGTCGAAGCCCGCGCCGGCGAGGTCGTGGGTCTGGGCGTCGGCGACGATGAAACTCGCATCGATGCGCTCGCGCGCGGCGCGTCGACGCGCCAGTTCGATCATCGGCTGCGAGATATCGATGCCCGTGCACCGGCGCGTAGCGCCGCCGGCGCGCGCCGCGGCCAGCGTGGTGGCGCCCGTGCCGCAGCCCACGTCCAGCACGTTCGTGGCGCCTACCGAAGCAACGGCACTCGCCAGGAGCTGCTCGAAGGGCCGGAACATCCCGTCCAGCAGTTCCTGCGCTTGTACCCAGTTGGCTCCGGACGCGCCGTTCCAGAGCCTGCTCTGCTCTTCATTCACCATGGGTCTCTCCAATGCGGACGTGTACGATGCGCTCAGGTTGCCAACTCAAGTCGACTTGAGGTCAAGAGCGTGAGGGACCTGGACATCACGGCGGTAGCGAAACGATCCGGCGTTCCGGCGTCGACGCTACGCTACTACGAAGAAAAAGGCCTCATCCGCTCGATCGGGCGCGCGGGGCTGCGGCGCGTGTTCGATCAGCAGGTACTTGAGCGGCTGGCGCTGATCGCGCTGGGCCGAGCGGCGGGCTTCTCTCTCGAGGAGATGGCCGGCATGTTCACGGCCGATGGCAAGCCGCGCATCGATAAACGGCTGCTCGCCGCCAAGGCCGCCGAACTCGACCAGACCATCCGCAAACTGAGCGCGGTGCGCGAGGGGTTGCTGCACGCGGCGGACTGTCGCGCGCCCAGCCACCTGGAATGCCCGACATTCCAGCGCATCCTGCGCGTCGCCGCGTCGGGCAAGCTCGAAGACAAGTCCAGGCGAAGCGTGCGGCGTCCGCGCAAGTAATCGTTTCCATTTCGTCCCCGGATTCCGCCGCTTCGTCAAAATTCCCTTCTCCGGGTCATGCTACATGCGGAAACTGTGCGACATGAAATTCGACTTCGAGAAGTTCTACCAGGCGGTCAATGCGAAGCGCGAAGAGCGCGCGGCCTCGTGGCGCCAGGTGGCGCGCGAGATCGGCATTGGCAAGTCCACACTGGCGCGCATGTCGCAGAACAAGCGTCCCGATGCCGATGGCCTCGCGGCGCTGTCATTCTGGGCGCAGCTCAACCCCGCGGACTTCGTGTTCGTGGAGCCGGCGCCGACCCAGGCGGCGGCATTCAGAACGGATTCGCAGCCCAGCGTTTGATCTTCTCGTGGTAGGAGCGGCTGGCCTGTAGTCTGGCGCCGCCCTTGAGAACCACGATGTATTCGCCGTGCGCGCCGGTCTCCAGCTCCTGCACCTGCTTCACATTGACGATCATGGAGCGGTGGATGCGCAGGAACATCCCGGGATCCAGCGACGCCTCCAGCGTCGCTATGGGCACGTGCAGCAGGTGCCGAGCGTTTCTCAGATGCAGCTGGACGTAATTCTCCGCGGCCTGCACGTACAACAGGTCTTCAACGTCCACAAACGAAATCTTGCCGGCTGAACGCAGCGCGACGCGCGCCAGGTAGCTGGGCGGCGCGGACAGTTGCTGCAGGAATGCACGCACGTGCCGGTTGTCGAGGCCACCCTGAGCGGACACCCGTTCGCGCACGCGCGCCAGCGCCTGCTGGAATCGCTCGCGCGTCACCGGCTTGAGAAGATAGTCGATGGCGTTCACCTCGAATGCCTGGATGGCGTACTGGTCATGCGCGGTGACGAAGATGGTCGGCGGCAGGGCCTCGGCGCCGAGCTCGCGCAATACCGCGAAACCGTCCATCTCCGGCATCTGTACGTCGAGCAGCACCAGGTCGGGCTTGCTGGCGCGCACGCGCGTCACCGCCTCGGCGCCATTGCGCGCCTCGGCGATCGAGGTGATACCGACCTCGCCTTCCAGCAGCATCCGCATGCCTTCACGCGCCAGCGGTTCGTCGTCGACGATCAGTACGTTCATTGCACTTCCGCGAGATGGAATGGCAGCACCATGGTGACCACCGCGCCGCCGCCCTGGCCATTGCCCGTGCGCAGATCACCCGCGTCACCATACAACTGTCGCAGACGCGCGCGTGTGTTGGCCAGGCCCAGCCCCATACCCCCGCTTGCGCCAGACGCCCCGAACCCCGGGCCGTCGTCCTGCACTTCCACCTGCAGTGACTCTCCCTGGCGCCGCGCACGTATGCGAATGAGCCCCGAGGTTGCGCGCCTGCCGATGCCATGACGGATCGCGTTCTCGACCAGCGGCTGCAGGGCCATGTGCGGCACGGCGGCGTCGAGCAGCTCCGGGTCCACGTCGATCTCCACGCGCAGGCGGTCCGAGAAACGCAGCTGCTCGATGGATAGATAGAGCCGCAGGTATTCCAGCTCGCGCGACAGCGGCACTTCCTGCGCCTCCATGTCGGCCAGCACCGCGCGCAACAGGTCGGAGAACCGCGCCAGCGTCTCCTCTGCCTGCTGTCCCTTCTGCTGGCGCACCAGCACCACGATGGCATTCAGCGTGTTGAACAGGAAATGCGGCTGCAACTGCGCCTTGAGCGCGCCCAGCCGCGCTTGCGCGACCTGGGTCTCCAGCTGCGAGGCGCGCAGCTCGGATCGCAGGGCCGCTTCCGACCGTTCACGATAACGATGATGGTTGCGGATCGCGGCCTGGATGCTGAGCACCACCCAGTAGGCCACGAGGCTGGTGTTCAGCCCGAACAGGAACACCAGGGTGAACTCGCTGCCCACGGTGATCATCGGCTCGATGGGCCAGAACTCGTTCCAGGCCAGGTGAAACAGCGCTTCGAGACTGAGCTTGGTGGACGCCCAGAGAATGCTCAGGACGATGTGCAGCGTGAGCACTCGCGGCCACGGCGCTTCCAGCGGCCAGCGGCGCCCGGCCCACACCACCAGCGGCGTGAACAACGCCGATAGATAGATGTTGGCCATCCAGTAACGCAGGTCCTGCCAGGGGTTGGGGTCGTCCCAGTAGAAGCGGCGCGTGACGTTCTGCGCGAAGTAGATGAGGCCAACCAGTGTCCACGCGAGCAGGTAGAACGCCCACGGAGGGAACTTGCGCGGCGACTGGCTCATGATCCGAGTTTCTCAGAGGCGCCGGTCGCTGAACACGAAGAAGTGGAAGTGCCCGCCGCCGGTGTCATGACCAGCAGATAGCGCAATCATGCCGGCCGGCGAAAGCTTGTTTGACCAGGTGGCCCAAAACGTTGACGGGCCGGTGGAACTTATATCGATCTGGCTGGCCCGCGCAGGGGACGAGGCCTGACCCGTCTTGCCAGCAAATGGGCCGTGACCCCATTTCTATAGCGACAAGGCCTGGGTGGCGAAGCCTGCCAATGGGGCGTTGAAGCCCTTGCCCAGCGCGATGACCTTGAAAATCTCGCCCATCTCCCCCGGCAACATCAGGCGGCGCGCTTCGCCGGCCAGCTGCGCCTGTCGTCGCAGGTCATTCGCGGCCAGCTGCATCTCGGTGGTGAGCAACGACTCCATGCCGGCGCCGATGAGGAAGGCCGCTTGCGAGGCGAAGCCCAGCACCGCGAGGTCGGCGCTGTCGGCGGCCTCGGCCACGCGGGTGAAATCCACCCAGGCCGTGATGTCCTGCAAGCCCACGTGAGTGAAAGGATCGTCGTGCGCGCGATGCCGGAAGTGGCAGCGCAGCGAGCCATCGACCCGCTCGGGATGGTAGAGCTGCGCGCGCGGCAGGCCGTAGTCGATGAGCAGCGCCACGCCCGTTTCGATTTGCGCGGCGAGGCCAGCCATCCAGGGTTGAAAGGCCAGGCAGACTTCGGATGCGTAACCATCCGGCAGCGGCTCGGGCAGCGAATCGAGGATGGCATGCACCGCGTGCTCGAGCTCGGGACTGGCTTCGATCTCGCGCCATTCGAATCCGCCGAAGCCCGCGTCGTCGGACAGGCCAACACAAAGCTCGCGCACGCGCTGCGCGCCGGGTTCGCCGCGCAGGATGAAACGCTGTACGGGCATGGCATCCAGCACTTCATTGGCGAGGACCACGCCGTTCGTGGAGTCCGCCGGCCAGCGGTCTAACCACTCCACGCGGCGCGCGAGATCGGCCGGCAACTCCGCGAGACGTGCGCGCTGCCGCGCGGCGAGGTCGGCGCTGACTTCGAGGATGCGATAACTTTCCGGCAGGGCATCCAGCGCCTGCAGCTCGGTGAGAACGTCGGCCGCCATGCGTCCGGAGCCCGCCCCCAGCTCGAGGATGCCGCCACCCGTCTCGCGCAGTACGTCGGCTGCCTGGCGCGCCAGGCAGCGCGAGAACAGGCTGGAGATCTCGGGCGCCGTGACGAAGTCTCCGGCGGCGCCGAACTTCGTGGCGCCCGCGCTGTAGTAACCCAGCCCGGGCGCGTACAGCGCCAGCCGCATCCACGCGTCGAAACCGATGACACCACCGTGCGCGGCCATGAACGCGCGGATGTGTTCCGTCACGCGCGACGAATGCGCCATCTCGTCGGCGTTGAGCGGCGGCAGGGTTGTGACGGGTGTGTGAGAAGTCATAGAGTGGGTGCATGAGTAGTCTAACGGGCAAGACCGCGCTCATCACGGGCGGCGCGCGCCGCGTGGGCGCATCCATTGCGCGCACGCTGCATGGCGCGGGCGCCAACCTCGTCGTGCACTACCGCAATTCCGGTAACGATGCCGAAGCCCTCGCCGCGGAGTTGAACGCCGCGCGGCCGGACTCCGCGGCCCTGTTCCAGGCGGACCTGCTGCAGGTGGAGAAACTTCCCGCGCTGGTCGAATTCGCGGTTCGCCGATTCGGATCGCTCGACGTGCTGGTGAACAACGCCTCCACGTTCTACCCGACGAAGATCGGCGAGATCACGCCGCAGGCCTGGGACGATCTCGTCGGCACCAATCTCAAGGTGCCGCTGTTCCTGGCGCAGGCCGCGGCTCCGGCGTTGAGGAAGTCGTCGGGGCTCATCATCAACATTGTCGATATCCACGCGATGCGCCCGCTGCGTGAATACACGGTGTACTGCTCGGCCAAGGCCGGGCTGCACATGGTCACGCGGTCGCTGGCCAAGGAGCTGGGGCCGGAGATCCGCGTCAACGGCATCTCGCCCGGGCCGGTGCTCTGGCCCGAACAGGGCGGCGACGAAGCCGCACGCCGCAAGATCATCCAGCGGACCATCCTGCAGCGCATGGGCACGCCGGACGACATCGCGCGCACCGCGCTGTTCTTCGCGGCGTCGGCGCCGTTCATCACCGGGCAGATATTGGCGGTGGATGGCGGGCGCAGCGTCGCCTGGTAGTCAGGCGCGGCAATCCATCGGCAGGTCCACGGGGTTCATGGCGTGGCCCTCGTGATCGAATTCCTTCCACAGCAACGCCATCGTCTTTCCCGCCGTGGGATGCACCACGTCCGGCGCGATCTCCGCCATCGGCCCCAGCATGTAGGGGCGCTTGAGCAGATCGGGACGCGGCAGCGTGTACTCCGTGGTCTTCTCCACCAGGTCGCCGTACAGCAGCACATCGAGATCCATGGTGCGTGACGCCCACTTGGGCGCGTAGCGCGGACGCCCGCACTGCGTCTCGATGGCGCGCAGGCGCGTGATGACGGCATCCAGCGGCTGCGATGTCGAGAACCCCAGCACCAGGTTGATGAAATCCGGCCCGTCGAAGCCGACGGCGACGTTGGAGTACGCGCGCGAGAACACGACGTCATGCCAGGAGTGGCGGATCTCCGCGCAGGCGCGCGCCAGGTGTTTTTCGGGCTCGAGATTGCTGCCCGCCGCGACGAACACGCGCACGTGGCCCGGCTTGAGCAAGGTCATTTGGGAAGATCGGCGCGCGTACGCAGGACGGCCACGCCCACATCCTTGCTGTGACGGATGGCGCCGGGCTTGTTGATCGACAGCCGCACCCACTCGATGCCGAACTCTTCGAGGATGAGCAACGCGGTGCGATGCGCCAGCGTCTCCACCAGCTTGAATTCCGAGGCTTCGACGTAGGCGATGAGGCGCTTGGCCACCTTCTTGTAGTCGAGCGTGTCATTCACGTCATCGGATTGCGCGGCGCGCGCGCAGTCCACCGGCATTTCCACGTCGAGCACGATGGTCTGCTTGATGCGGCGTTCCCACTCGATGAAACCGATGATGCATTCCACGGCCAGGCCGTGCAGGAAGATGCGATCGCCCTTGTCGGGCGTGGAGGCCGAGCTCGGCAATGTGTGGGTCTTGGGTCCGCTGGTGACTTTGCTCATGTGCTCAATTCGGAGAGAGGCCACTGCGCGCGTGCGCGGATGGCGGGCGATTCGGTTTTCCCGGCTTTGAGCCGCGCCATGCCGGCGACGGCGATCATCGCGGCATTGTCGGTGCAAAACTCGATGCGTGGGTAGTGGACGCGCGCGCCCTGGCGCGCGACCGCCGCCGCCAGCCGTTCGCGCAGCAGGCGGTTGGCGCCTACACCGCCCGCGACCACGAGCGCGTCGTAGCCGGTTTGCTCGAGCGCGCGCAGGGTCTTGGCGATCAGCGTGTCGACGATGGCTTCCTGAACGCCCGCCGCGATGTCGGCGCGGGTTTCCGGGGCCAACCCGCCCTCGCGCCCCTGGTCTTTGACCGCCAGCGCCACCGCGGTCTTGAGCCCCGAGAAGCTGAATTCGAGGCCCGCGCGATCGAGCATGGGACGTGGAAAGGCGAAGCGCGAGGCGCGGCCGCCGCTGGCCAGCTTCGCGAGCTCGGGGCCACCGGGATACGGCAGGCCTAACAACTTGGCCGACTTGTCGAAGGCCTCGCCGGCCGCGTCATCTCGGGTTTCACCCAGTACCGCGTACCGGCCGGGTTCGGCCACGTCGATGAGCATGGTGTGTCCGCCCGACACCAGCAGCGCCAGGTGCGGGAATGGCGGCGGATCGCTTTCGAGCAAGGGCGCGAGCAGGTGTCCTTCCAGGTGATGAACCGCCACGGCCGGCACCTTCCAGGCGAAGGCCAGCGAGCGGCCCAGCGCTGCGCCGGTCAACAAGGCGCCGATGAGTCCGGGGCCCGCGGTATAGGCGATCCCATCGAGATCCGCGGGGCTGGTTTTCGCGTCGGCCAGCGCGGTTTTCACGAGGGGTAGCAAGTGACGGACGTGATCCCGGGAGGCCAGCTCGGGCACCACCCCGCCGTAGATGCGGTGCAGATCGATCTGGCTGTAGATCTCGTGCGATAGCAGCCCGTCGCCGTCGTCATAGACGGCGACCGCGGACTCATCACAGGAGGATTCGAGGGCCAGGATGCGCATGTATATAGAGTGGAACCCCGACCATTGCTCAATCCACAGGCCGGGCTTTGCTTTTACGGTGCCCGTCTATAGAATCGCCACCCCTGCCCCAGGCAGGTCGTGGCAAAACTCCAGACAGATCAAAGGGTTGAGGTTTCGATGCCGAGCGTTCGCGTACGTGAAAACGAATATTTCGATGCCGCCCTGCGCCGTTTCAAGCGCGC
>JAQSWD010000160.1 GCA_029266835.1 Steroidobacteraceae bacterium | reverse complement strand
GTTAACCTCTACAACGGCCCGGACGGTGGCTTGTACGTGGTGGACATGTACCGCGGCATCATCCAGCACCGTATCTACCTGACTACCTACCTGCGCAACCAGATCCAGCAGCGCGGACTCGACGCGCCCGTGGGGCTGGGGCGAATCTGGCGCATCGCGCCCGTGCGGACGCCGCCCGGCCCGCGTCCCAGGCTCGACAAGGCTTCTTCGCGCGTGCTGGTCGAAACGCTGACGCATCGCGAAGCGTGGTGGCGCGACACCGCGCAGCGATTGCTGGTCGAGCGTCAGGATCGTTCCGTGGTGCCGACGCTGTGGCTGCTGGCGCACAACAATTCGTCGAAGCTCGGCCGCCTGCACGCCTTGTGGACCCTCGAGGGGCTCGATGCGGTGGATTGGAGCCTCGTGCAGACCGCGCTCAACGATGCCGACGTGGACGTGGCAGTCACGGGCGCGAGACTGGCGGAACGATTCTTTGGACGCGATACCGCGCGTACGGTCAAGTCGATCCAGTCGCGCATCGCCGCGGGGGAACCGGCCTTTCTGCGCCAGGCAGCCCTTTCGCTGGGGGCCGGTCCGGCAGAATCCGTCGACGGACCCTTGCAGGAACTCGCCCTGCGCCACGGCGCTCTGCCCTTCATGGCCGACGCGCTGGTAAGTAGTTTGGCTGGCCGCGAGCTCCCGGCATTGCGGAACCTCGCTGGCGGCGGCGCCGGAGCGCGTGCCGTCTCGGCCTCTTTGTCGGCGGCCATCCTGCAATCGAAAGATGCCGCGCAGATAGATGCCCTCTTCGCGCTGCTGGACCCGAAAACACCACCCTGGCTGCTCGACGCCATACTCGACGGCATCGATCGCTTCATCCCGGGCGAAGGCGCGCGCAAACGGACCGCGTTCGTGCCCGCCGAACCTCGTCCCCTGCTGGCATTCGCGAAAACCGGCGGGACGCGCGCCGCGCGCGCCAATGAGCACCTCAGGTTCCTGCGTTGGCGCGGCCAGCAGATCGATTCCGCGACCGCGCTCGCGGCGCTGTCGGAGGCGGAGCGCGCGCGCTACGAACGCGGCCGCGGGGAATTCGCCGTCTGCGCGGCCTGCCATCAACCCGCGGGCGAAGGCATGGCTGGCCTGGCGCCGCCACTGGTGGGTTCGCCGTTCGTGACCGGCAGCGCCAACGCGACGATACGCATCGTGCTCCAGGGAAAAACCAGCGGCGAAACCACCATGCCGCCACTCGGCGCGCTCGATGACGAGCAGATCGCATCCATCCTCACTTACGTGCGGCGATCCTGGGGACACGAATCTTCCACCGTGACGTCCGCGCAGGTTCAGGCCGTGCGCAGCGAAACCCGATTGCGGGAAGAACCATGGACCGAGCTCGAGCTCGGCGCGTTGAATTGACTGCCGGACTGAACCGCATGACTAGTGCCACCGCTGGAAAAACCGCCTCACTCGGCCAATCACTCACGCCGAAACTGCTGACCACGTTTCGCGAAGGGTATTCGCTGCACTCGTTGCAGCGTGATGCCGTCGCAGGGCTCACGGTGGCCATCGTCGCACTGCCCTTGTCACTGGCCCTGGCGATCGCCTCCGGCGCGACGCCGGACAAGGGCCTGACCACGGCCATCATCGCGGGTTTCCTGATCTCGATGTTTGGCGGCAGCCGCGTCCAGATCGGTGGACCTACCGGCGCCTTCGTGGTCGTGGTCTTCAATGTCATCGCCCTGCACGGCTATGACGGCCTGCTGCTGGCCACTGCCCTCGCCGGCCTGATACTGGTTGTCGCCGGACTGCTTCGCCTCGGCACCTGGGTCAAGTACATACCGCAGCCCGTGGTCACCGGATTCACTGCCGGCATCGCCCTCGTCATCTTCTCCAGCCAGGTGCGGGACTTGTTAGGCCTCGAGATGGCCTCCGTGCCCGCGGACTTCATCGAGAAGTGGATCGCCTACGCGCGCGCGCTGCCCAGCCTCGACGTTGCCGCCACCGCCATCGCACTGGGATCGCTGGGCCTGATCCTGCTGCTGCGACGTTTCGCCCCCCGACTGCCGGGTTTCCTGATCGCCGTCGCCGCGGGCTCGCTGGCCGCCTGGGCGTTCACGCTCGACATCGAAACCATCGGCAGCCGATTCGGCGAATTGCCGCGTACCCTGCCGATGCCGGCGATGCCCGAGCTGACTTGGCTCAAGGTGAAGGCCGTGCTGCCCAGCGCGTTCACCATCGCCTTCCTGGCGGGCATCGAGTCACTGCTCTCCGCCGTCATCGCCGATGGCATGACGGGCCGCCGGCATCGCTCGAATGCCGAACTGGTCGCGCAGGGCATCGCCAACTTCGCTTCCTCGCTGTTCGGCGGCATGCCGGCCACGGGCGCCATCGCGCGCACCGCGACCAATGTCCGCGCGGGCGCCCAGTCACCGGTAGCGGGCATGATGCACGCGGTTTTCCTGCTGTTGTTCATGTTCCTGCTGGGCAAACTCATCGCGCACATTCCGCTCGCGACGCTGGCCGCCGTGCTGGTGATCGTCGCGTGGAACATGAGTGAGATCGACCACATCCGGCATTTCATGCGCGCGCCGGTGGGCGAGCGCGTGATCCTCATCCTGACTTTCACGCTCACGGTGCTGGTCGACCTCACGGTCGCCATCGGCGTGGGCGTGGTGCTCGCGGCGGTGATGTTCATGCACCAGATGGCGGTGGTGAGCGCGTTGCGCCACAAGGTCACCATCGATGAGCAGGATGACACCGCCACCGACACGGCTGTAAAGCGCGCCGATCTGCCGGCTGGCGTCGAACTGTTCGAACTGCGTGGGCCACTGTTCTTCGGCGTGGCGGAACATCTGATCGACATTCTGCAGCGGACGGGCCCGCGGCCACACGCCTACGTGATCAATCTGCGCGACGTACCGCTGGTGGATGCGACCGGAGCGAAAACGCTGAGCGACTTCGTCGAGAGATGTGCGCGTCATCGCATCGCCGTCTTTCTCGTGGGCCTGAAACCCCAGGTGGCGGCAAGCCTCAGGGAAATGCACACCCTGCCGCGAGCGAATGCGACGGCCACGGATTCGCTCGATGAAGCGATACGCCTTGCCGGCGAGCTGTCGGCGAAAAGTTAGGGCCAGAAAGGGGTTCGCAAGAGGCGTTCTCTATCGCGGCAGGCGTCGCTTGCCGCGAGTCTGGTTATCGACCGATTTGGCTCCGCAGTTGCCTCCCGGGTGGCGCTCCCGCATTCTCACGCTCTCACTTGGGGGTGTTCGAATGCACAAGCCGGATCGTCGATCTGTCTCCTCGGCCCTGGGACTGCTGGTACGCACCCTGTGGGTCGGAACATTGGGGGGAATCTTTCTCGTGAATGCCAACGCAGCGGAAACCACTTACGCCACACTCGAATCGCGGGACGAGCGCTTCAACGCCCTCATCGCGCCCGATACGAAGATTGAAAAGATCGCCGACGACCTGCTGTGGTCCGAAGGCCCGCTCTGGGATGCGCGTACCCAGTCCCTGCTCTTCTCAGACATCCCGCGCAACCGCGTCATGCAATGGCATGCGGAGAAGGGAGTGTCGGTATTCCTCGAGCGCAGCGGCTACACGGGCGCCGCGCCCTTCACCGGCAAGGAGCCGGGTTCCAACGGACTGACTTTCGATCCCAAGGGGAACCTCACGTTGTGCCAGCACGGCGATCGTCGCGTTTCGCGCCGCGAAGCCGATGGCACGGTGAAACCGTTGGCGGTGGGCTACGACGGCAAGAAACTCAACAGCCCGAACGACCTGGTATTCGACGACAAGGGCAACCTCTGGTTCACGGACCCGCCGTACGGCCTGCCGGGTACCTTCAAGGACCCCGGCAAGGAGCTGCCCTTCCAGGGCGTCTATCGAGTCGCGGCCAATGGCAGCATCACGCTGGCCACCAAAGAACTCGAAGCCCCGAACGGACTCGCGTTCTCGCCCGACTTCAAGACGCTGTACGTGGCGAATTCGCAGGCCCACGCCGCCATCTGGAAAGCCTATGCGGTGAACGCGGATGGCACACTCGGCGCGGGCCGCGTTTTCGCCGACGTCACGAAACTCCACCAGCAAGGTGACGGTGTCCCCGACGGCCTCAAGGTCGATGTGCACGGAAACGTGTTCGCCACCGGGCCCGGTGGAGTGCTCATCTACGCGCCCGACGGCACGCTGCTGGGCCGCATCCTCACGGGCGTGCCCACCGCCAACGTGGCCTTTGGCGAGGACGGCGCCACGCTGTTCATAACGGCAAATCACCGGGTGTTGCGTCTGCGAACCAAGACCAGGGGCATGCCGCTACCGTCGATGCCTTGAACGAAGGAAGAGAAATCATGACCGCACACCGATCCATGCCAGGGCTGTTCGCGCTGGCGCTATCCGTCCTCGCACTCGCCGCGCCGGCATCCGCCGCGCCGAAAGCCAGGGTGCTCATCTATTCCGGCAGCACCGGATTCCGCCACGACTCGATTCCGGCCGCCGTGGAAGCGGTGAAATCGATCGCCACGAAGTCGGGCTACAGCTTCGACGCCACCGAGGATCCCGAGGTGTTCACCACCGAGAAGCTGTCGGCATACAAGGCCATCGTATTCGTCAGCAACACGACCAATCCGAAGAATCCGGAATCCGAGTGGTTCGTCGGACCCAGGCGCGACGCGCTGGTCGAGTTCCTCAAGGCTGGCAAGGGTGTCGTCGGCCTGCACGCGGCGGCGGATTCTCACTACCACTGGAAATGGTACGGCCAGATGATGGGTGGCTACTTCGAGCGGCACCCCAAGGGAACGCCCAAGGCCACTCAAACCGTGGTGGATGCCAAACATCCTAACCCCGTGGTCTGGTACCACGAGTTCGGCGGCGGCCGGGTGTTCTACAACGGCCTGGGCCACACTTCGGAGTCGTACGCCGAGCCTTACATGGTCGATCTCATCTCCGGCGGCCTGAAGTACGCGGTAGGCAGGAAGTAGGTAGACGAGAAATCCTGGCAAAGAAAAACGCCCGCGGGTCGCGAAACCCGCGGGCGTTTTGGTTTCAGCCGGAAATCAGGCGTCGTAATTCTGGTCCCAGAACTTCTCCATGCGCGCGCGCATGGCCGCATCCGGCAAACGACCGCGGATGGCGTCGAGATTGTCCTCGAGATGCGCGATCTTGGTCATGCCCGGGATGGCCACCGTGACCGCCGGATGCGACACCACGTACTTGAGGAAGAACTGGCTCCAGCTCTTCGCACCGATATCTGCGGCCCAGTCCGGCAGAGGCTTGCCGGCGACGCGTGAGAACAGGTTGCCGTCGCGGCGTCCGCCAAACGGAAGATTGATGAGCACGCCCACCCGCTTGGCCAGCGCGGCGGGCAGCACCGACTCGGCCGCGGCGCGGTTCCCCAGCGAGTAGTCCACCTGCACGAAGTCCAGTGGCTGCGAGTTGATGAGTTCCACCATCCGCGCGTGCTGGCTGCCGCTAGAGGTGGTGATGCCGATGTACCGCACCTTGCCCTTGCTCTTGAGCTCGTTGAGATGCGGGAACAGCACATTGACGCCATTGAGGCTGTGAATCTGCAGCAAGTCGAGCGTGTCGGTCTTCAGTCGACGCATCGACTCCTCGATCATGGCCTTGCCCTTGGCGAGATCATCTTCGGGAGCCGTGACCTTGGTGGCGATGAACGCCTGCTTGCGATTGCCGATATCGGCCATCAGTTCGCCCAGCACTTCTTCCGACTGCCGGTAGGCCGGCGCGGTATCGATCACCTGTGCGCCGGCTGCCGTCAGCGCGGCCACGACTTCGCGGCGGGCCGCACGTTCCTCGGGCGTGGCGGGGCTGTAGTTGTTGGTGCCCAACCCGACCACCGCGAGCCGTTCGCCCGTGGAAGGCACGGGCTTGGTGGTGAGCGGACCCAAGCGAAGCGGCGGTTCCTTGTCCTTGGACTTGTCGGCGGCCCACACGCTGGCGAGCTGCGCGCCCGCGAGTGTCGCCAACCCGGCCTTGATCACTTCCCGACGTCGAGTCATTTTTTTCTCCGTGCAACCTTCTTCTTCGGTTTGGCCCTGGCCTTCGATTTCGGCCTGGCTTTGGGCTTCACCCTACTCTTAGACTTCTTCGGCGCCTTTTTCCGTGCCGGCACCTTGGCCTTGGGTGGGACCTTCGCCCTGGCTTTCGGTTTCACCCTGGCTTTTCGTTTTGCCGCCTTCGCCTTCTTCGACTTGGGTTTCGCTTTGGGCGCAGCCGCGCTGCTCGAATCGGCCCCTGGAGCCGCCGCCGCGGTCGGATACGAATTCAGCGCGAATGCGGCGCCCGTGGAGTCCATGATCACGGTGATGCGGCTACCGCCCGGCACTTCCATGGGCGCAAGGATAATCTTGCCGCCATTCGCCTCGACCACCGGTACCGCGGCATCCACACTGGCCACGTGCAAATAGGGCAGCCAGTTGGGCGGCGCGGGCATGTCGGCCGGCTTGATGTAGATGCCACCCTTCTGCTCGCCGTTGTAGCCGAAGATCAGGTAGATACCCATCGGCCCCATATCCATGCGCTGCATCGCGTCCCAGCCGAACAGGCTGGCATAGAACGCGAAGGCGGCTTCGTGATCGGTGGTGGCGAGTTCGTGCCAGGTGAACTGGCCAAGTGGCGGAACACCCGGAGCCTCCGCGCGCGCATTCTCGGGATCGATGATGGCGAAGATGGCGCCCTGCGGATCCTTGAGCACGGCGTAACGGCCCGCGCCCCGCATGTCGCTCGGATCCTTGAGGATGGAACCGCCAGCGCGAACGGCCGCTTCGGCGGTGCCATCCACGTCGCGAGTCCCGATGTACTGCAGCCAGTGTGGGGGCGCGTCGGCCGGAACTTCGGGTGTGAACGGCATCATGCCGGCCGTGGGGACATCACCCGCCTGGCAGACCGTGTAGTTCGGGTCGAGCGGCCAAGCCTGCGCCTTCCAGTTCACCACCCTCGAGTAGAAAGTCTTCGCGCCAGGTATGTCGCGGGTCAACAGCTGGTGCCACACGAAACGACCGCGCACATCTATCTCTGCCATACCGCTCTCCGTTGCGTGGATAGGGGCGCCGATCATAGCCCCGCGAATCCGACTTTGGATTACGGTACCGGAGTCGCCTGGGCGGGACTCTTCTTCGGATAGACGCCGATAACCGCGCCATCGGCCTGGCGTCGGGCGAATGGCAGGCCATTGGCCACGGCCACCGTGCCTTCACACAGGGTCATCTCGGGGCGCGGCGGGATCTTCACTTCCTGTTCGGGAATGTGGATCTCCACGCGGCTGACGGCCAGGCCCAGGGCGCCCGTCATGGCTCGGAGATACGTTTCGAGTTCTTCCTTGAAGTATTCGCTCAAGCCCACGTCATTGCGAAGAAAATAGGCCGTCAGATGACGTGCCATCGGCGTCGCCTTCTGCATCTCGCGCCGCACGATGGCCTGCTCGTTGTCGAGCGTCCAGAACGAGGTCTGCGCGAGGTACTCACCGAAATCCGAAGGGACCGAAGGGTCGTCGACGCGGATCGGCGGTGCATCCACTGTCAGGACGCCGTCGGCGCCCAGCGAGAGTCTGGTGGCCGACAGATCCAGCTCGTAGTTGAGCTTGGCGGGCCAGATCACCATGACCTGCGGGTTGACGCCCTTCACTTCGGGGCAGGCCCGGTACCAGACGGTCACGCTGCGCTCGTGTTCGATGATGGCCCGCGTGCGCATCTGCGTGATCATCACATTGAGCGGACTTTCCTCGGCGTCCTTGCGCGTCCAGTACGAGTAGCCGATTGCTCCGATGGCAACGGCCAGGACTATGGCGATGACATTCCTCAGCATCGTGCCTCCTGTGTGACTACGGGATCTCGAACAACCCCGCGGCGCCCATGCCGCCGCCGATACACATGGTAACCACGACCAGCCTGGCGCCGCGACGCCGCCCCTCGATCAACGCATGCCCCACCAGGCGGGACCCGGTCGCGCCGTACGGGTGGCCTACGGCAATCGCGCCACCATTGACATTGAGCCGGTCGTCGGGGATGCCGAGCTTGTCGCGGCAGTAGATGACCTGCACGGCAAACGCTTCGTTGAGTTCCCACAAGTCGATGTCCGCGACCGACTTGCCGGCGCGCTCCAGCAGCTTTGGCACCGCGAACACGGGCCCGATACCCATCTCGTCGGGTTCGCACCCGGCAACCGCGAAGCCACGGAAAATGCCCAACGGCTCGAGATTCAGCTTTTCGGCACGCGCGGCGCTCATCACCACGCAGGCCGAAGCGCCATCGGAGAACTGGCTGGCATTGCCCGCGGCGATGACACCGCCTGGAGTCGCGGCGCGGATCCTGGCCACCGCCTCGTAATTCGTGTCCGCCCTGATGCCTTCGTCGGCATCGATGGTCACCGCGCGGGTCATGAGCCGGCCGGTGTCGCGGTCCGCGGCGCCCATGACCACATCGATCGGCACGATCTCGTCCTTGAACTTGCCGGCGGCCAGCGCCGCGGCAGCCCGCTGCTGGCTCTGGACACCGTAGCGATCCTGCGCTTCGCGTGGAATGCTGTAGCGGCTGGCGACGGTTTCCGCCGTCTGCAGCATGTTCCAGTAGATAGCCGGCTTGTTCTCCTCCAGCCAGCTTTCCTTCGCCATGAACACGTTCATGCGATCGTTCTGCACGCAGGAGATGGACTCCACGCCGCCGGCGACGTAGATATCGCCCTCGCCGGTCATGATGCGTTGCGCGGCCAGCGCGATGGTCTGCAGGCCCGACGAACAGAACCGGTTCACCGTCATGCCGGCGGTGCTCACCGGGCAGCCGGCGCGAAGCGCGATCTGTCGCGCGATGTTGAAGCCGGTGGCGCCCTCGGGGTTGGCGCACCCCATGAGCACGTCTTCGACGCTGTCGGGCGCAATGCCGGCGCGCGTGATGGCGTGCTGAACCACGTGACCACCCAGTGTCGCGCCATGCGTGAGATTGAAGGCGCCTTTCCAGGACTTCGCCAGCGCGGTGCGCGCCGTGGAAACGATGACGGCTTCAACCACGGCGGCCTCCTTTTTTCTTCATGCTGCCCTTGTCGGATGCGTCATCGAAGGACAGTCCTTCAGCCGCAAGCTTCACGAGCAGTTTCGCCGGCTTCCAGAAGGCAGGCCCGGCGTGCGGATTCGCCGCGAACTCCTTCATCCGCCGAAGCACGGATTTGAGGCCGATACGCGAGGCGTGGAACATCGGGCCTCCGCGATGCACGGGGAAGCCGTAACCGGTGAGATACACCACATCGATGTCCGAGGCCCGCTGCGCGATGCCCTCCTCGAGTATCCGCGCGCCTTCGTTGACCAGTGCGTACAGCAGCCGGTCGATGATTTCCGCATCGGGAATCTTGCGCGGCGTGATCTTCAGTGCCTTGCGTTCTTCCGCGATGATTTCGTCCACCACCGGGTCCGGCAGTGCATCGCGTTTCCCGGCTTCGTAGCGATACCAGCCGAGGCCGGTTTTCTGGCCGAAGCGGCCGAGTTCGCAGACGCGATCGGCGATGCGCATCGGCCGCTGCTTAGGATGTTCGGCATAGTGCCGCTTGCGGATGTGCCAGCTGATGTCGTTGCCCGCGAGGTCAGACATGCGGAAGGGACCCATGGCAAAACCGAACTTCTCGATGGCCTTGTCCACCTGCTGCGGCGACGCGCCCTCTTCCAGCATGAGCAGCGCCTGCTGTGAATAGGCGTTGATCATGCGGTTGCCGATGAAGCCGTCGCAGACTCCCGAGACCACGGCGGTCTTGCCTATCTTCCTGGCCACTGCCATGGCGGTGGCCAGCACGTCGGGACGCGTTTTCTTCGCGCGCACCACTTCCAGCAGCCGCATGATGTTCGCGGGACTGAAGAAGTGCAGGCCCAGCACGTCGCCGGGCCGTTTGGTGAACGCCGCGATCCTGTCCACGTCGAGCGTGGACGTGTTGGTCGCGAGAATGGCGCCGCGTTTCATCACGGCATCGAGGCGCTTGAAGACATCTTTCTTCACCGCGAGGTCTTCGAAAACCGCCTCGATCACGAGGTCCGCGTTCTTCGCCGCCGCGAAATCCATCGCGGGAGTGATGAGCGCTGCGCGTTTCGTGGCCTCATCGGGTTTCATTTTTCCCTTGGCCACCGCGCCTTCGTAGTTCTTGCGAATGCCGGCGAGGCCTCGGTCCAGCGCCTCTTGTCTGGCATCGAGCAGCGTCACGGGAATCCCGGCGTTCGCGAAATTCATGGCGATGCCGCCACCCATGGTGCCGGCGCCGATCACGGCCACTGACGCGATCTTGCGTTGCGCGGTCTTTTCATCGAGACCGCGAACCTTCGAGGCGGCGCGTTCGGCGAAGAAGGCATGTCGCAGCGCCTTCGATTCGTCGCTGACCATGAGCTCGCCGGGCGATGCCGACGTCGTATTTCTGGGTTACCGAGGCGGCGACCGCATCCAGCGCACGCAGTGGCGCGGCCAGCCCGCGCGATACCGAGGCGACACCCTGCCGCGCGAACTGCACGAAGGCTTCCGCCTGCGGATGCGTAACCTTGAGATCACGGACGCGGCGGACAGGCTTGTCGACGACGGACAGCGCGAATTCCTTCGCGGCGCCGGCGAGATCGGCCTTGTCGCCATCCTTCGCGACGATCACATCGAACAAGGCCGCGCCCTTGAATGCCGCCGCCGGCATGGTGGCGCCGGAGACGATCATGTTGATGGCGGTTTCAAGACCGACGAGGCGCGGAAACCGCTGAGTGCCACCCGCGCCGGGAATCAGGCCCAGCTTCACTTCGGGGAAAGAAATCCTCGCGTCAGCCAATGCGACG
>JAQSWD010000033.1:0-35000 GCA_029266835.1 Steroidobacteraceae bacterium | reverse complement strand
CGACCCGGGTCTGCTCGCGGTCGAGGATCTTGAAAATCTGTTCCTGGTAGGTCTTCGCGTTCGCTTCGACCTGCTCGCGCGTAAGCGGTGGGCGCGTGGCATTGCGACCCGTGGGATCGCCGATCATCCCCGTGAAGTCGCCGATCAGGAACGTCACTTCGTGACCGAACTTCTGGAACTGCCGCATCTTGTTGATGAGCACGGTGTGCCCGAGATGCAGATCCGGCGCCGTAGGATCGAAGCCCGCCTTGATGCGCAGCGGTTTGCCGCGCGAGAGTTTTTTCACCAGCTCGCTTTCCACGAGCACTTCCTGCGTGCCGCGCAGCAGCTCCGCGATCTGATCCTGCAATTCGCCGTTCGTCATTTCTTAGTTGATTCTCTTGGCCTACAAGCAGCCGTGGAGCCGCGCACACTTTCTGGCGTCCGCGACAATTGACCCTTTATTGATCCGTGGGTTACGTTCTATAGATCGTGCCAACCTTCATCAAGTCCGCCATCCCGGGGCTTTCGACCCGGACTGCCGTGGTCCTCCAGTTCGTGCTGGTGGCCGGTCTCGCCACCCTGGCGTTCCTGCCGCGCGCGAACGAAGAGCCGCAAATCGCATCCTCGAGCGTACCTGAAGCGCCGGAATCGCAACCGACCGCGCCGCCCCAGGAGGCCAGCCTGGGCTTTTCGACCATCGACGTGGTGGTCATGCGCAACGACACCATGGATCGCCTGTTCCGGCGGCTCGAGCTGAACCTCGCAGACCTGGCGATGCTGCGGAACCTCCCCGATCTGCGTAGCCAGGTGGACAAGCTCAAGCCCGGCGAGCTGTTGCGGTTCAAATACCGCGATGGCGAACTCATGGGCCTGGAGCGCAAACTGTCGGACAGCGAGACCCTGCAGGTCATACGCGACGAGAACGGGTTCAGCACCAACGTGCTCGAGAACCCGCTCGAGGTCCACACGCGCACCGCCAGCGCCACCATCAACAGCTCCCTGTTCCAGGCCTCGGCCGAAGCGGGGCTCTCCGACCGAGTGGCCTTCGACCTCGCGGAAATCTTCCAGTACGACATCGATTTCGTGCTCGACATCCAGGCCGGCGACCGCTTCACGGTGGTTTACGAAGAGGTGTTCCAGGACGGCGAGCCGCTGCGCATCGGCAATATCCTGGCGGCGAAGTTCGTGAATGCCGGCCGTGAATACCGCGCCGTGCGCTACGTCGACAGCCAGGGCCGGGGCCAGTACTACAGCCCCGATGGCAAGAGCCTGCGCAAGGCATTCATGCGCTCACCGGTGCAGTTCTCGCGAGTCAGCTCGCGTTTCAATCTGTCGCGCAAGCATCCCGTGCTGAATCGCATCCGTGCGCACAAGGGTGTGGACTACGCCGCGCCCACCGGCACGCCGGTGCGCGCCGCCGGCGAAGGTCGCGTGCGATTCGTCGGACGCCAGGGTGGCTACGGCAATGTCATCGAGCTGGAGCATGGCTCGGGGGTCGTCACGGTCTACGGTCATCTCTCGCGGTTCGCGCCCAAGCTGCGTCGCGGACAGCGCGTCGAACTGGCGCAGGTTGTCGGCTACGTGGGTTCCACGGGCCTCGCTACCGGCCCGCACCTGCACTACGAATACCGCGTGCGCGGCGTTCACAAGAATCCGCAGACCGTGCCGCTGCCCGATGCCGAGCCCATTCCCTCGGCGGAACGCGAGCGATTCCTGACCGCCACGGCGGATCTCGTGAACACGCTGGATCTGCCCCTGGGCCCGATCCTCGTGGCGCGATAGTTCACCGAACTGTCACAGTAACCTCGCAGACCCTGTGATGAGATTGCTCGCCTGTCTGGGCGTGCAATTTCATGGATCAGCCGGATCTCCGCTCCTCCGAGCACTACATCAACCGCGAGCTTTCGCTGCTCGGCTTCAACGAGCGCGTGCTGGCGCAGGCGCTGGACGACAGGATCCCGCTGCTCGAGCGACTCAAATTCCTTTGCATCTCCTCGAGCAACCTCGATGAGTTCTTCGAGATCCGTGTCTCCGGCCTCAAGCAGCGCCTGGAACTGGGTTCGGACCAGCCGGGCCGCGACGGCCTGACAATCACCGAGCAGCTGCAGGCCATCCACGAACGCACGCATCGGCTCATCGACGCGCAGTACGCATGCCTGAACGACGTGCTGTTGCCGGCATTGCGCCAGCAGGGAATCGAACTACTCGCGCGGGCCCCGTGGGACGCGGCCACCTCCGCATGGCTCGAACAGTACTTCGAACGCGAGATCGAACCGGTGCTGTCGCCCCTGGGGCTCGATCCGGCGCGGCCGTTTCCGCGCATACAGAACAAGAGTCTGAACTTCATCGTGCGCCTGTCGGGCGAGGATGCGTTCGGCCGCGACACGGGTCTTGCCGTGGTGCAGGCGCCGCGCTCACTGCCCCGCGTCGTCGCGCTTCCCGAGCAGGATGGTCGAAAGCGCTTCGTCCTGCTCACCGGCGTCGTGCAGCACTTCGTTTCCCGACTGTTCGCCGGCATGGAGGTATTGGGCTGCTACCAGTTCCGCGTGACGCGCAACAGCGACTTGTTCGTGGACGACGAGGAAGTGGACGATCTGCGTCGCGCGCTCGAGGGTGAGCTCGCCCACCGCCGCTACGGCGCGGCCGTGCGCCTCGAAGTCTCGCGTGACTGCCCGCCCGACCTCGACAACTTCCTCATCAGGCAATTCACGCTGGGGGAGGTGGATTTCTATCAGTCCAATGGCCCCGTGAATCTCAACCGCCTGGCGGCCCTGTATGACCTCGTTCAACGTCCCGATCTCAAGTACCCAGTCTTCACTCCCGGCCTCCCACGCCGGCTGGCCGGGGCCTCCGACTTGCTCGCGGTCATCCGGCAAAAGGACGTGCTGCTGCACCACCCTTTCCACAGCTTCGGCGCGGTGCTCGATTTCCTGCGCGGCGCGGCCGCCGATCCGCGCGTGCTGGCCATCAAGCAGACGCTCTATCGCACCGGCAACGAGTCCCCCATCGTCGACGCGCTAGTGACCGCGGCGCAGTCGGGCAAGGACGTCACCGTCCTGGTCGAGTTGCGCGCACGTTTCGACGAGGAAGCCAACATCGAACTATCGAACCGCCTGCAGGAAGCGGGCGCGCACGTGATGTACGGCGTCGTCGGCTTCAAGACTCACTGCAAGATGTCCATGGTGGTCCGCCGCGAAACGGACGGGCTTCGCCGTTACTGCCACCTCGGCACGGGCAATTATCATCCGCGCACCGCGCGCGGCTACACGGACTACAGCCTGTTCACCTGCGACCCCGACATCGGCCAGGACGTCCACGAGCTGTTCCTGCAGCTCACCAGCCTCACGCAGACTCCGCGGCTGACCAAGCTGCTGCAGTCACCCTTCGGCATGCACGAGGCCGTGGTGGCCAAGATCCATCGCGAGACCGACTTCGCCGCGCAGGGCAAGCCGGCACGCATCATCGCCAAGATGAATTCCCTGGTCGATCCGCAGGTCATCGAGGCGCTGTACCGCGCTTCGCGCGCCGGCGTGCAGATCGACCTCATCATCCGGGGGCTGTGCGCGCTGCGCCCTGGCATTCCCGGCGTGTCGGACAACATCCGCGTGCGGTCCATCGTGGGCCGATTCCTGGAACATTCGCGCGTGTTCTACTTCCTCAATGGCAAGGACTCGGATGACGGCGAAGACGAGCTGTATCTGTCCAGCGCGGACTGGATGGAGCGCAATTTCTTCCGACGCGTGGAGATCGCCTTTCCGGTGCGCGAACAGACGCATCGCGACCGCATTATTCGCGACCTCAAGTCCTACCTGGCGGACAACACGTTGGCCTGGAGCCTGGGACGCGACGGCAGCTACACACGCTGCCTGAAGGAAAACGAACCACACGACTCGCAGGCGTCGCTGCTGGCGCGCTACGCCACGGGCACGGCGCCGGCAATTGCGCCGTAGTCGTCCCTGAGAAGCGCGCTACTTCGCGGTATACACGCGAAGCCGGAAACCCACTGCCTTGAGATGCCCGATCTCGCTCTGCAGGTCGGCCACGGTCAATGGGTGATCATCCAGCCAGCGCGGCGGAAAGCGCATCTCCAGCGAGTCCCGGCGCGCAGTGAGCTTGATGGCCGGCAAAGCTACCGTGCTCCTGCCGCGATTCAGCAGCACCGACAGGCGCAGCAGCAGTGTCATGGCCGGCGCGCGCCGATCCCACGGCGGCGTCAGCTCGTCCGCGTCTTCCATGGCCGGCTTGCGCCGGTGACTGCCCACCATGATGGCAAGCAGTTTCTGCTCCGCGCGTGGAAACCCCGCCATGTCGGCATTGGCCAGTAAATAGGCCCCATGGCGGTGATAGCCGCTATGCGCCACGTCCAGCCCGATCTCGTGCAGTCGGGCGGCCCAGCGCAACAACAGGTCGATCTCCGGGTCGGCCAGTCCCCAGGCCTCTTCGACCTGGTTGAGGAAACCGACCACCGTATTTTCGACGCGTTCGGCCTGTACCAGGTCGACGTGATAGCGCTCCTGCATGCTGCGCACGGTGCGCTCACGCGCGTCCTCGTCGGTGTAACGCCCCAGCAGGTCGTAGAGCAGGCCCTCGCGCATCGCGCCATCGGCGACCTTCATGCGCTCGAGGCGCAACTGCTCGAAGAGCTCCGCGAGTATGGCGACGCCGCCGGCGAACGAGAGCTTGCGCTCGTCGGTGACCGCCTGCAGGTTCAGGTCACGGATGTGCTCTATCTCTCCCAGCATCCGGATGATGCCGTCCAGGCCTTCGGCGGAAATTTCCATGGCGTTGGGATCCAGCTCCCGGATGCCGTCGCCGATGGCGCGCACCGTGCCCGAGCTGCCCACGGCTTCGTCCCAGCCCCGGCGGCGGAACGAGGATTGATAAGGCTCGATGGCCTGCCGCGCGGCCACGCGGCAGCGCTGCATGCGCTTTGGCGACAGGCGTCCGTCGGCGAAGAATTCCTCGCTGAGACGCACGCAGCCCATCTGCAGGCTCTCGAGCTCCAGCGGCTGCAGACCCTCGCCGATGATGATCTCGGTGCTGCCGCCGCCAATGTCGCAGACCAGCCGCCGTCCGGCGCCTGCGGGCATGGTGTGTGCGACGCCTGAGTAAATGAGCCGCGCCTCTTCTATGCCCGACACGATTTCGATGGGATGACCAATGGCCTCGCGCGCCCGCTCGATGAAGGCCTGCGCACGTTTCGCGCGCCGGAACACGTTCGTGCCGGCTACGCGCACGCTGTCGGGACGCATGTCGCGCAGGCGCTGACCAAAGCGCTCGAGGCAAGCCAGGGCGCGCGCGCCCACTTCCTTGTTGAGTCGGCCGTCGCTTTCCAGGCCCGCGCCCAGGCGCACCATTTCGCGCAGGCGATCGAGGATGACCAACTGGCCGTGCGTGTAACGCGCGACCACCATGTGGAAGCTGTTGGAACCGAGATCGACGGCGGCGAGTACGTCGGGGACGGACTTCGGAGCGCGTCGCGCCACGTCAGCCGGCTATCAGGCGGAGAACGAGGAGCCGCAGCCGCAGGTGGTTTGCGCGTTCGGATTGCGGATCACGAACTGCGCGCCGTCCAGGCCTTCGCGATAGTCGATTTCCGCACCCGTCAGGTATTGAACGCTGATCGGGTCGATGAGCAGTTTGACGCCCAGATTCTCGACGCAGGTATCGCCATCCTGCTCGGCCTCGTCGAACTCGAAGCCGTATTGCATGCCGGAACAACCGCCGCCCTGCACGAAGACGCGCAGCTTGAGGTTGGGATTGCCTTCGCCAAGGATGAGATCGCCGACCTTGCGTGCGGCGGCATCGGTGAAAACCAGGGTCTCGGTGGCCGTTTCAGTCATGGGGAAACACTACGCGCCGGACTTTGCGGTCGCAACCTCCGGCTCGGTTTGCGCCGGCTGTTCCTTGCCGGAAGTGTCTCCGAGCGGAATCAGCTTCCCGGTTATGACGGCGCCCGGCGCCATTTCAATGACCCCGTAATGCACATTGCCATTGACCCGCGCCTTGCCGCCCAGCACGAGGCGTTCGCGCGCATGCATGTCACCGTTGACGGTGCCATTCATGACGATATTCGTGACTTCGACCGACCCCTCGATGATGCCGCTTTCGCTGACCGACAGCGCGCCACCATCCGACGCATTGCTGCGCACGTTGCCGTTCACACGCCCATCGAGATGCAGGCCGCCCGAGAACTCGAGGTCCCCATTCAGCGTGGCGGCCTTGCCCAGCAGCGTATCGATACGCGTCGAAACCTGTTTGCGTCGCCCGAACATGAACTCTCCCGCCCACCCGCCTACTGCGGATCGACACTCCAGACGTAGGACTGTTGCACGGGCGCGGCGCCGCGGCGGTTGGAGCGGACTTCGACCAGCAGTTGTTCGGGTTTCATGCCGGGAGGCATGGTGATTTCCTCTTCGATGTTTTCGAGATAGCGGAAAGTGAAGGGTATCTCACGCCGTTTGCCGCCCGAGAGTGTCGCGAAATCCGCACGCCCGGGCTTGCCATCGACCTCGCCATCGACCGACAGGACGACCACGCCGCTCACCGTGCTGTCCGGCTTCATGGGCTGGACCAGGGTGACGCGTACGCGGAACTTGTTTGCCGTGGCCGTGGCCACCATACGCGCCTGCTGGATTTTTACCTCGGCCGAGTTCGCATTTTGGGTGACGATACCCCGGAAAAAGGCCAGTTCCTGGTTGGCTCGGGCCACCTGGGCCTGCAGCTCGCCAATGGTGCGCTGGACCTCTTCACGCTCCCGGGTCTGTCCTACGGTGGAGGATTCCAGCTGCGCCACCTTGGCGCGCAACTCGGAAATCGTCGCCTGTTGCGAAGTGATTTCGCCCTGCAGCGCGGTGCGATGTTTCAGCGCGGCGACCACGTCGAAACCGGCGCGATACCGGCCGAATTCGAACATTCCATAGACGCCGCCCGCGACCACCAGGACCAGCAGGACGATCGTGATCCAGCGGCGCGTGGGCGCGTAGGTGGTGACGACCAGTTTCGGCGGCAAACCCGGCATCCAGTTCAGTTCTCGACTGCCGCGGCTTCCGCCTGCCACCACTCGGGCAGCGGCGGAGCGCCGGCCGGAAAAGCCGCGGCCGACAGCTCGGTCAGCATGCGCACGTACACCGGACGCTTGAAGTAGATCACCTCGCGCACGGGCTCCCAGTAGTTTGCCCAGCGCCAGCCGTCGAATTCCGGCTCGTTGGTGTTGGTGAATTTGAAGTCGACGACCGCCTCAGGTACCGCCAGTTTCAGCAGGAACCAGCGCTGCTTCTGGCCGATGCAGGTAGGGCCGCGGCCACGCCGCACGTAGCGCTTCGGAAGGTCGTAACGGATCCAGTCGGCGGTGGAACCCACCAGCGTGACCTGCGGGCGCGCGAGGCCGATCTCCTCTTCCAGCTCACGATACAAGGCCTGTTCGACGGGTTCGCCCTGGCGCACCCCGCCCTGGGGAAACTGCCAGCCGCGTTTGCCGGTGCGCTGGCCCAGGAATACCTCGCCATTGTCGCGCATCAACACGATGCCGACATTTGCTCGATAGCCCTCCGCATCGATCCAGTCGCTCATGACGGACGTTTTACCAGATTCATAGCACAATGCCGCGTGCCCACATCGGCGTGCGTCCCGCAATGGCCGCCTTGTTCGGCGACCTGTCAGAACCGGCCCGCACCGTCGTCCTGGATTTGCGCGCGCCGCGCTTGCTGTCCGCGTTCACCATCGGCGCCTTGCTGGCGCTGGCCGGCGTATTGCTCCAGGCCCTGTTTCGCAATCCGCTGGCGGATTCTTATGTGCTGGGCGTGTCGGGTGGTTCGTCGGTGGGCGCGTTGTTCGCGCTGTTGTTTGGCGCCTCGCTGTGGATAGTGCAGTGCTCGGCGGCGCTCGGGGCCGTGCTGACCACTCTGCTGGTGCTGGCGCTGGCGCGCGGTGGCGCCACCGTGCGCGTGCTGCTCACCGGCGTGGTGGTTGCCGCAGCCTGCGGCGCCATGGTCACGCTGGTGCTGGTGCTCGCGGACAATGGTCAGTTGCGCGGCATGATGTTCTGGCTGGCCGGCGACCTGGGCTGGGCGGCACATCCGTGGATCATGGCCATCGCCACCTTGTTGGCCACGGCGCTGGTGTTCGTGATCTCGCGGCCTCTCGACGTGCTGGCCACCGGCGAGACCACCGCGCAGAGTCTCGGCCTGGACCTCGGTTGGTGGCGTATCGTCATCGTGCTCGTCGCCGGGGCGCTGACGGCCGGCGCCGTGATCCAGGGCGGCACCATCGGGTTCGTCGGGCTCGTGATTCCACACTTCGCGCGGCTGGCATTTCGCACCGCGGCGCACCGTATCGTGGTGCCCGCCGCCGCGCTGGCGGGCGGAACCTTGTTAGCCGCCGCCGACCTGGTCGCGCGCACGGCCGCGGCCCCGCGGCAATTGCCGGTGGGCGCCATCATGGCGCTGCTGGGTGTGCCGATGTTCCTGGTGCTGTTGCGGCGGCTGGAATCGCGCGCCTAACCAATCACGTGGCGTGGCCAGGCCGATCGACAGCGTGACGGTCACTTGCGCACCGCCATGCACGCGGATCGGAGCGGCCCCCACGCCCTGGTGGATTCGCTCGGCCAGCTTCACTGCATGTGCGCTCTCGGCGCCGGCCAGCAGTATCGCGAACTCGTCGCCACCGAACCGCGCGCCCGTATCACCCGCACGGATCTCCGCCTCCGCGCGGCGCGACACTTCTTTCAGGGCCTCGTCACCGGCCAGGTGGCCGAAGCGGTCGTTGATCTCCTTGAAATGGTCCACGTCGATCATGAGGCAGGCCAGCGCCTTGCCCGTGCGCTCGGCGCGCGCCAGTTCCTCGCGCAGGCGGCTGTGGAAATAGCGGCGGTTGTGCCAGCCGGTGAGAAAATCCGTGACGCCGCTGCGCACCAGCCGGGCGCGATTCACCGCGTTTTCCAGGCTGATGGCCACCACTTTGCCCAGGTGCGCGAGGAAATCGGAGGCGAGGTCTGAAGTGAAACGGCGCGGGTCCCGGCTGCCGAAGGCCATCACGCCGATGGCGCGGCTGTCGCGCGGCAGCGGAATCAGCGCGATGCTGCCGTGGCGGAAATTCGGCGAGATCATGATCTGGTGGTCCGCCGGGTCATAGGCGCCGAGCCAGGGGCGATCGAACTGCGCCAGTCGCGGCGCCAGCGGCGACACCGTGTCGATGAAACGTACTTCGTCGATCACGACGCTGGAGAGGTTCTCGCTGCCCGAGAGATGGCGCAGCTCGTGCTGCGGGTCGAACAGCGACAATGTCACCAGGTCGAGGCCATAAGCCGTGCGCAGTCCGCTGACCACTCGTTCGAATAATTCCCCGAGCGAATGCGCGCGCAGCAGTTCGACTTCGCGATCCTGGGTCTTGCGCAACAGCAGCTCGTTGCGCTGGACCTCTTCGGTGAGCGCGCGCAGGCGCTCGCGCAATTCATCGGCGGTACCGCCGTAGGGATCGCGTGCTTCAGCGGTCACGCTCGCCGCTCGGTGACGGAGCGCCGGTCCTCGAGATATTCGCGGCCGCGGCGCATCAGCGCGGCGAACGACTCGAAATCCTGCGCGATGACCGCGGTACGCAGTCTTTCCACGGCCTTGGACAGCGCTTCCAGCGATTCGGAACCGTAGTCGTTCAGGCTCTGGATTTCGTAGTACAGCTCGGGGCTTTCCTGCGCCACCTTCGACGCCACGTCGAGCTGCGAATCGAACGTGGTGGACGACAGCTTCGCGAGCTTGGGCGCGGCCTCGCCGCTGTCAGCCAGCGCCGTGAAAAACGCGATGTTGAGCGCGTGCGAGAGGCCCAGCACGTAAGCGATCAGGCGGTCGTGATCGTCCAGCGACATCACGGCCTGCTCGGCCATGGTGGATGCAAACAGCTCGCGCGCGGCCGCCGTGGCCTCGGGTGAGCCGATGTCCACGAAGATCACGTGTCGACCCGAAAGCAGCTCGGTGTCCGGACCGAACATGGGATGCACCGAAGTGACCCGACAGCCATGCGACTTGAGCGCGTTGAGGCCGGCGCGCAACGGCGACTTCAGCGAGCCCACGTCGAAGATCACGCCCTTCGGCCGGCGCATGGCCAATTCACGCAGGATCTTGTCTGTGGCGCCCAGCGGCGTGGCCACGACGATGAAGTCCTGGTCCAGCGCCGAGGCTTTCCAGTCGGTGATGTGTTCAAAACCCGGCGGCGCACCCACGGGATCCGCCACCTGCACGGCAAAGCCCTGCGAAGTCATGAAATCCGCGAACCAGTGGCCGATCTTGCCGTTGCCGCCGATGACCAGAGCGGTGCGGCCGGAGCCCGCGCCCTGCGCGGCCACGCTGGCCTGTTCCTGGGTAGTTAGCGACGAGCGGATCAGCAGCCGAAGGATGTTTTCCGCCACCTGGGGAGCGACGCCATACTGCTTGCCCGCCTCGCGCGCGGCGAGCAGCACTTCGCGCTCCCGGTTGTAGTCACGGGTCGCGTGGCCGGTCGCCCGCTTCGCCTTGATGATTTCGCGGCTGGTCTGCTGGCGCTGGCCGACCAGCTCGAGAATCTGCCGGTCGAGTTCGTTGATCCTGCGGCGCAGGTCATCGAGCGAGCTCATTAATCACCCTCTGTCGTAAGGTCAAGTCCGTGCTAGCTTTTATCGGCTGCGAAGCACGACTGCAAGACTGGCCGGTCACGGATACCATATCGGCCATGGAGTTGTTCAACGATCTTCTGCCCGATCCCCTGCCGGCCGAACCCATGGCGCTCGCCAGCGCCTGGCTGGCCACCGCGCTGGCCGCCCGCCAGCAGCCCAATCCCGACGCCATGATCCTGGCCACCGCCACGACGGACGGCAGGCCTTCCGCACGCGTGGTCCTTTGCAAGGAGTTCGACGTGGAAAACGGCCGCGTCTCCTTCGTGACGAACTACGACTCACGCAAGGGCCGCGAGCTGGCCGTGAACGCGCGCGCCGCCCTGGTGTTCCATTGGGATCACTCGCACCGGCAGATCCGCATCGAAGGCGTGGTGGTGAAATCGCCTCCCGCCGAGAGCGACGAGTATTTCGCCTCGCGCAACTGGCAGCGGCGCGTGGGCGCCTGGGCCAGCGCGCAGAGCCGGCCCTTGACCTCGCGCGAGCAGCTCAACGCCGCCGTGCGGGCCGCCGCTGAAAAATTCGGCGCACCCGTACCCACGCTCGACAACATCAACCAGGCACCCGCCGTGGACATCCCGCGTCCGTCGTTCTGGGGAGGCTTCCACGTCTGGGCCGACGCGGTGGAGCTGTGGATAGAAGGCGCCTCGCGCATCCACGAACGCGCTCGCTGGACTCGCGAGCTAACTACATCGGGCGGGAACCTGCCCGGCGACGCGGGTTCGGTTTCGATCACAGGTGGCAGCCCGTGGTCGTCGACCCGACTGCAGCCGTAGACCCGCCAGGTGTGGCGCAAGCTCCGCATCGGCATTCTGCTGTTCATCCTTGCCGTCGCGGCGTGGACCAACTGGTACGACAAGCTCAGCACCACTGACTGGGACGAGACGCTCACCGTCGGAATCTTTCCCATCGACGAGACCGATGACCAGGCCACGCGCAGGTACATCGCGGGGCTGGGACACTCCGACGTCGAGGAAGTGGAAGCGTTTCTCAACGAGGAGGCCGCATCCTACGGAATCGGCATCGGGCGGCCGGTCAGCGTGCAGATGTTCCGGCCGGTCGCCGAGGAGCCGCCCGAGCGCGATGCGGACAGCGGCCTCCTGGGCAACATGTGGTGGAGCCTCAGGATGCGGGCCTATGCGCGCCGCGCGGCTCTTTCCACCGGACAGGACATGCCGCAGATCCGCATCTTCGTGCGGTATCACAACCCGGAGTTCACGCAGGAAGTGCCGCACTCGGTGGGCCTGCAAAGAGGCCTGGCCGGCGTGGTGCACGCTTTCACTGGCCGCGAACACCGCGGCCGCAACAACGTGGTCATCGCGCACGAAATCCTGCATACGCTCGGCGCATCCGACAAGTACAACCCGGCGACGCTCGCGCCGCTGCACCCGATCGGCTACGCGGAGCCCGACCGCGATCCACTCATTCCTCAGGAATTCGCCGAAATCATGGCGGGTCGATACGCCGTGGGTCCTGGCGAGTTCGTGATGCCTTCGTCACTGGCCGAAGTGGTGGTGGGCGCTGCCACCGCGCTGGAAATCCGCTGGGTGCGCAATTGAGCGTGCTGCTGGAATGCAACGCGCTACGCGTGGCCGTGCCCGGGCGCGTGCTCATCGAACACCTGGACTGCGCCATTCGCGCCGGCGAATTCCTGGCGCTGCTGGGTGGCAACGGTACCGGGAAATCACTGCTGTTGCGCACGCTGGCGGGGCTGCGTGCGCCGGCGGCCGGACAAGTGAAACTGGCCGGCGCGAACATCGAGACGCTGGCGCGGCGCGACGTGGCGCGGCAGCTCGGTTTCCTGCCGCAGGACCCCGAAGCTCCGCCCCAGGGAAACGTGCGCGAGACCGTGTTGTTAGGCCGGTTCGCGCACCTGGGTTTCTGGCGCAGTCCTGGCGCCGCCGACGACGCGCTGGTGGCGCGCGCGCTGGACGAAGTGGGCCTTTCCGCGCTCGCGCCCCGCGAACTCGGTTCGCTGTCGGGCGGCGAGCAGCGGCGCGCCGCGATCGCGCGGCTTCGCGTGCAGTCGCCATCGGTGTACCTGCTGGATGAACCCACCAACCATCTCGACCCGGCGCAGCAGATCAGCGTGTTGCAGGGGATGCGCGACCTCACGCGTGGCGGCGCCGCAGCGATCGTGAGCCTGCACGAGCCAAACCTCGCACTGCGCTTCGCGGATCGCGTGGCGTTGCTGTCTGGAGAGGGCGATGTCAGCCTGGTCGATACCGCCCATCTCGAGACCGGGCACCTTGGCCGCCTGTACGGCCTGAGTTACGTCGAGAGCCGCCTGGCCGGGTATCGCGTCGTGGCGCCCGCCTAGCCAGGCTGGCGGCGGCGCGTCATGGCGCCGCCATGAATCTCCGGCAGTCGCGCAGCACTTCACCGCGCAACGCAGCGGCATCTGGATCGCGGCCTTCCCGCTCATACCATTGGCGCGCAACAGCCTCGAGCCGTTCCCGACGCTTCGGGTCGTTCTGAAACACGATGGTGTGGATCCTCATCAGCCGGTCCAGCGGCTCACCGTCGCGGCGATATTTGAGTGCGCGTTCCGCGACCAGCCTCTCCTCCTCGCAGGGCGCGGGCATTTCCACCAGCTCTTCGGTGACGGACTCCGCTTCCGCCGGCTCGTCGGCATCATCGTCCTCGAGAGCTTCGTCTTCTTCGTCAGACCCGGAGCCACCCTGGCTAACTACCGGCGCTGATCTTGCTTCGTGCTTTTCCGCGAGGCTCTTGCTCGCGTTATAGGCGTACAGCAGCGCGGCGACCGCGAGGATGCCGAACACGCCCCAGCGGAAGAACACGCTCATCGACTGAAGCGCAGGGTATCCAGGACCGGCGCATGCAGCGGCCCGTTGGTGGCCAGCACCGTCGTCGTCTCCAACCCTACCGGCCCGCCCGCAAGATCGGTGAACCTGCCGCCGGCTTCCTCGACGATGACCGTGAGCGCGGCGATGTCGAGGATGTTCACGTCGGATTCGATGACCACGTCCAGCGCGCCGCGCGCCAGCAGGTGGTAATGCACGAAATCGCCGTAGCCGCGAATGCGGTTGGTGGACTGGATCAATCCGCCCAGCCGATTCCAGGCGTCCGACCGGGTCAGCGTCTTGAGGTTGCCCGTGGACACGATGGCGCCGTCCAACTTGTTCACCGCGCTGACCTGGATGCGCTTGCCGTCGAGAAAGGCTCCGCCGCCCCGCTCGGCCCAGGCCAGCTCGTTGTACGCGGGCGCGCAGGACACGCCAAGCACGAAGCGCCCGCCGCGCATCAGCGCGATCTGCGTCGAGAAGAATGGGCACTCGCGCACGAAAGACTTGGTGCCGTCGATCGGGTCGACCAGCCACACGCTTTCGGCTCCCATGTCGGACTTGCCGGTTTCCTCGCCATAGAACCCATACGACGGGAAACGCCGCGTGAGCAGCTCGCGTATGACTTCTTCGGACCGCACATCCGCTTCGGTGACCGGCGTCTTGTCCGCCTTCACCTCGATCTTCACGTTGCGTTGATAGAAGCCGCGGATCACTTCGGCGGCGGCGTTGACCGCATCCAGCGCGGCCTTGAGTTCAATGGAGGGTTCGGTAGTGGGCATGGCGGTCGGAAGCCTGCGGATGCCGGCCAGAACTGTCAATTCAGGGTGAATGCCGCTAGAGTGCGCACCGCCGAAAGGTTACGGGAAGCTGGTGAGCCGCCTAGAAAACGGCAATTCCAGCACTGCCCCCGCAACGGTAATCGAACCAAAGCGCGTCACATGCCACTGGGTTGAGTCCATCGAAAGGACGGCCTGGGAAGGCGACGCGACGAAACAGCAGTTTCGGTTCGAGAGTCCGGAGACCGGCCGATCGGTAGTTTCCCAGTGATGCGGTGGGCATCGGGACGGCGGTCAGCCTTCTCCCCTCACGCGCGCTGGGTGTCGAAATACCAGCCATGCGGGCGTGCATGGAAAGGACCGGATCGTGAATCGCAAGCATCTGCTGTCGGCGGCCATCGCCGCCGCTCTCTTCTCGTCGCAATCGTTTGCCCAGGATGAACTGGAGGAAACTGTCGTCACGGCCACCCGTACGCCGGTTCCGCTGGACGCGGTGGGCGCACCAGTCATCGTCATCACTCGCAATGACATCGAGCGTTCACTGGCCGGTGACGTCAGCGAATTGCTCCACGGCCAGGCGGGCCTCGAAATCTCGCGCAATGGCGGTCGCGGGCAAACCACCACGATGTTCATGCGCGGCACCGACAGCAATCACACCGTGGTGCTGGTGGATGGCGTGCGTATCAACCCCGGCACCATCGGCGGCGCGGCTTTGCAGAACATCGCGCCCGAATCCATCGAGCGCATCGAGATCGTCAAAGGCCCGCGCTCGTCGCTGTATGGCACCGACGCCATCGGCGGCGTGGTGCAGGTGTTCACCCGTGGCGCATCGCGCGAGGGTTTCAGCGCCGGCGCCACCTACGGCAGCGACCAGACGCAACAGATGTTCGCGGATGGCGCGATCGCCGCCGGCGACGGACTCCGATTCGGGGTGGGCGGCGGATATGCCGAGAGCCAGGGCATGCCTACCTACCTCGACGGCACCAGCGACCGGGGCTATCGGAATGTCACTGGCCGGCTCAGCGCGGAATACGACGCCAGCGAGGCCTTCACCTTGCGGGCCCGCGCCTGGCGCGCCGAAGGCCGCACCGAATATTCGGACCGGGATTTCTTCACCGGCTCGATCGACGACCGTTCCAACGAGTTCGAAACCAGCGTGTATTCGCTGGAGGGTGACTATCGTCAGCATGGGCAGAGTGGCCAGGAGGGTGGCCTGGGCGTACGTTTCACCGCCAGCCGCGCCACCGACGACATCGACCAGCTGCAACCCAACTTCGCGGGCTTCGATTTCGCACACACGCGCCGGACCAACTTCGATCTGCAGGTGGACCTGCCCCGATGGGAATCGGCTCATTTCGCTGACCACGCGCTGACCTTCGGCCTGATGCGCAGCGATGAGGACACGAACGCCAATTCCTTCGGCACCACCTTCGACGAGAGCACTACGGTCACCCAAGCCTTCGTGCAGGATCAATTCAGCATGGGCAGGATCTCCACGCGCCTGGCCCTGGGTGGCGTGGATCACGAAAACTTCGGCAGCGAGCTCACGTGGAACGCGGAAGTCGGCGCGCTTTTCGACACCGGCACGCGTGTCACGCTGTCCGGCGGCAAGGCGTTCCGCGCGCCCGACGCCACCGACCGTTTCGGCTTCGGCGGCAACCCCGACCTGCAACCCGAGGTGTCACGCCAGGTGGAACTGTCGCTGCGCCAGAAATTGGGTCAGCACCAGCAGCTCACGCTGTCCGCCTTCGACAACCGCATCCGCGATCTCATCAATTACTTCGTGGTCGACCCGGAGACCTTCGAGGGCGGGAACCGCAACATCGACCGCGCGCGTATCAAGGGTGTGGAGCTCGGCTGGTCGTTCACGGGCGACTCCTGGCGAGCGCGCGCCGAGCTCACGCTGCAGGACCCGCGCGATGAAACCCTGGACACGCGCCTGCTGCGCCGCGCGCGCGAGGCGCTGAGCCTCGCGTTGAACCGCGACGTGGGCAGACTCGACCTGGGTGTGGATCTCATCGCCTCCGGCAACCGGAAGGACGTCGGGTTCCCCAATGTCACGCTGGATTCCTACGCGCTGGTCAATACCACGTTGCGCTACCGCGCGACTCCCCAGCTGACGTTGCAAGGCCGGCTCGAGAACCTGTTCGACGAGGATTACACCTTCGCCGACGGATATCGCGCCGAAGGCCGCTCGTACACGGTTGGAGTACGCTACAGCTTCGACTGAGGACATCGACTCTCGGAGGCCGCATGGGCAATCGCTTGAGCAGAATCTATACGCGCACAGGCGATGATGGCAGCACCGGTCTCGGTGACGGACACCGGGTACGCAAGGATCACGCGCGCGTCGAGGCCTACGGCACCGTCGACGAAGCCAACAGCGCGATCGGGATGATCCTGAGCGTGCCCGGCGTTCCGGCGGATATCGGGCGCACGCTCACCGGAATTCAGCACGACCTGTTCGACTTGGGTGGTGAGTTGTGCATTCCCGGCACCAGCGTCATCAACGCCGAACAGATCGCGCGGCTGGAACAGGTGCTGGATGCCTTCAATGAGCCGCTGCCGGCGCTCAAGGATTTCATTCTGCCCGGCGGCGGTCCCGCGGCTTCGGCCTGCCATCTTGCTCGCACCATCGTGCGCCGCGCGGAGCGGCGCGTGTGGACGCTGGCGGCCGATGAGGCGGTGAATCCCGAAGTGCCGAAGTACCTGAACCGGCTGTCAGACCTGCTGTTCGTCATTGCGCGCGTGCTGGCGCGCCACGAACACGGCTCCGAGGTGCTCTGGCGTCACGACCGCGGGGCGGGGCCTTCCCGTTAGCGCGATGAAACGCGCGACCAGTCGAACGACGGCCCGGGGTCGGTCTTGCGCCCCGGCGCGACGTCGCTGTGGCCGACGATGCGATCCGGCGTGATCGCGGGATAAGCCGCCAGCAGCATCGGCAGCAGTTCGCGCAACCGCGCATATTGCGCGTCGTCGTAGGGCACCTCGTCGGCGCCCTCGCACTCGATGCCGATGGAGTAATCGTTGCAGGCCTCGCGACCCTGCCAGCTCGACTTGCCGGCATGCCAGGCCCGGTCGTTGAATGACACGAACTGCACCACTTCACCATCACGGCGGACCAACAGGTGCGCCGACACACGCAGGCCGGCGCGCTCGCGGAATTCCGGATGCGCATCGGCCGGCAGATTGCCGGTGAACAGCCTTGCCACCCAGGGACCGCCGAAATCTCCCGGCGGCAGGCTGATGCCGTGCAGGACGATGAGATCGGGCGACACACCCGCGGGTCGTTCGTCAAAAAACGGCGAAAGCACCTGCTTCACGCCGACCAACAAGCCAGTTTTGACGTCCACGCGCATGCGGCTCCGATCTTGCCATACGCATGCCACAATAGTTCACATGAGCTCACCTTCCGACTGGGTCGCGCGCGATCTCGCGCACGTCTGGCATCCCTGCACGCAAATGAAGGATCACGAGACCGTGCCCATGATCCCGCTGCGCTCGGGCTCGGGCGTGTGGCTCGAGGATCACACCGGCAAGCGTTATCTCGACGGCATCAGTTCCTGGTGGGTGAATCTCTTCGGGCATGCCAACCCGCGTATCAACGCCGCCGTCGTCGAGCAGTTAGGCCGCCTCGAGCACGCGATTTTCGCCGGCTTCACGCACGAGCCGGCGATCACGCTGGCCGAGGAACTGGTGCGTCTCGCGCCCGCCGGGCTCAACCGCTGCTTCTTCGCCGACAATGGCTCGGCCGCCATCGAGGTGGCGGTGAAGATGAGCTTCCACTACTGGCGCAATCGCGGGCGGCCGCGCAAGACGCGTTTCATCACTTTGTCCAACAGCTATCACGGTGAGACGCTGGGCGCGCTGGCCGTGGGCAATGTGGAGCTCTACAAGTCCATCTACCGGCCGCTGCTCATGGACGTGATCACGGTGCCGTCGCCGGACGCATTCGGCCGCGAGACCGGCGCCAGCGAAGCCGACCATGCGCGGCGAATGTTCACCCACATGGAAGCGGCGCTCGAGCAGAACCACGGCGAAGTGGCCGCGGTCATCGTCGAGCCGCTGGTGCAATGCGCCGGTGGCATGCGCATGTACGACCCGGTCTATTTGCAGCTCTTGCGCGAAGCCTGCGACCGGTTCGACGTGCAGCTCATCGCCGATGAAATCGCGGTGGGTTTCGGCCGCACGGGCACCATGTTCGCCTGTGAGCAGGCCCGCATCCGCCCCGACTATCTATGCCTGTCGAAGGGACTCACCGGCGGCTACCTGCCACTGAGCGTGGTGCTGACCACCGATACGGTCTATGACGCCTTCTACGACGAGTACACCAAGCTCAATGCCTTCCTGCATTCGCACAGCTACACCGGCAATGCACTGGCCTGCGCCGCCGCGAACGCGACGCTCGCCATCTTCCGCGAGGAGCCCGTGCTGGAACGGAACCGGACGCTGGCGGCGCGCATGGCCGCAAGCGTGGAGCATCTGCGCGAGCATCCGCATGTGGCCGAGATCAGGCAGCGCGGCATGATCCTCGCCATCGAACTCATGAAGGACGTTGCAAACCGCACGCCCTGGCCGTTCTCCGAGCGGCGCGGGCTGCGCATCTATCGCCTGGCGCTGGACCGCGGCGCTCTGATCCGCCCGCTGGGCACCACGGTGTATTTCATGCCGCCGTACGTGATCGAGCCCGACGAAATCGACGCGCTGGCCCGCGTGGCAACCGAGGGCATCGAATCCGCATGCGCGTGACGCGTATCTTCGTCGAGCAGAAGCTCATTTCCGGCAAGGGCGTCGGGCTGCCGGAACAGGCGGGCCTGCATCTCACGCGAGTGCTGCGGCTGGATCCCGGCGCAGCAATCACCTTGTTCGATGGCACCGGCGGCGAATTCGCGGGCACGCTGGAGCGCGACGGCAAGAACTGGTGGGCGAAGGTCGGCTCGCACGACCCGGTGGAGCGCGAGTCACCGCTGGCCATCACGCTGTTGCAGGGCGTCGCCCGCGGCGAACGCATGGACCTCATCATTCAAAAGGCCACGGAACTCGGCGTGGTGCGCATCCTGCCCGTGCTCGCCGAGCGGTCGGTGGTGAAAGTCGACGAGCGGCAACGCGCGCGCAAACACGAGCATTGGCAGGCCATCGCCATATCCGCCTGCGAGCAATGCGGCCGCAACCGCGTCCCGGAAGTGACTCTGCCGATGGCGTTGGCCGATGCCATTTCGGCGCTGCCCGCGGACTCGGGCCGGTGCCTGTTGGCCGTGGATGGCGCGGAGCCCTTGGCCTCGGCCTTGAATGGCGCGGCCCGGTCACTCGCGCTGTTCATCGGTCCCGAAGGCGGCCTGGGCGACAACGAGCAGAAGTTCGCGCGTGCGAACGGGTTCGATGCGTATCGCATCGGCCCGCGCATCCTGCGCACCGAGACCGCGGGCCTGGCCGCGCTCGCCGCCCTGCAAACCCTGGGAGGGGATTTCAAATGAAGCTTGCAAGCCTGCTGATGCTTTCGATGTTCGCTCTCGCGGCCTGCGCGAAGGAGTCAGCGCCCGTGACCGAACGTGAGGGCGAACCGATGGTCACGGGGTTCAACGCCGAGGACGAGGGAATGAATGCAGCCATGCGCAAGGCGCGCAACACGCTGGCTGAATTCGAGGCGCGTCTCAGCAAGCCGCCGGCCACCCAGCAACACATCGGCCTCAAGGGGCGTTTCGAGGAAGACGGCAACGTCGAGCACATGTGGATCGACGACATCGAAATCACCGCGGAGGGGTACCGCGGCAAACTGGGCAATCATCCCGTGGACATCCAGTCCATCGACGTGGGCTCGGAGGTGCTGGTGAAACGCGAGAACGTCTCGGACTGGATGGCCATCGACGACGGCAAGCTGGTGGGCGGGTTCACGCTCCGCGTGCAGCGCGGGCGGATGACGCCGGAACAACGCGCCGACTTCGATGCGTCCGCGGATTTCGTCATCGAAGACTGAATGAAGCTGCGCACCGTCCAGGTCTCCCGCTACGTCACGCCGTTGCGCGAAGGCGGCTCGCTGCCCGCCATCGTCGAAGCCGACGACCAGGGGCTGTACGTGCTGAAGTTCCGCGGGGCGGGCCAGGGCCCCAAAGTGCTGGCCGCCGAGCTCATCGCCGGCGAACTGGCGCGCGCCGCCGGGCTGGCGGTACCCGAGATCGTGTTCGTGGAACTGGACGGAGATCTCGCCCGTACCGAGCCCGACGGCGAGATACAGGACCTCATTCGTGCCAGCGCCGGCCTCAATCTCGCGCTCGACTATCTACCAGGGTCGGTCACGTTCGACCCCGTGGCGGATCGGCCCGATCCGCAACTCGCCTCGCGCATCGTCTGGTTCGATTCGTTCGTGAGCAACCTGGACCGCACGGCCCGCAACGCCAACATGCTCATGTGGCACCGGAAGCTCTGGCTCATCGATCACGGCGCGGCACTCTACTTCCAGCATGGCTGGGATGGCTCCGACCGGTCCTCCGACCCGTTCGCGCTGGTGAAGAGCCACGTGTTGCTGCGTTTCGCCTCGGCACTCGAAGAAGTGGACACGCCGATGGCCGAGAGCCTCACGCCGGAGCGGATACGCGAAATCATCTCGCTGGTTCCCCAGGAATGGCTGGGCGCCGATCGCGAACTCTTCATCGGTCATTTCACCCGCCGGCTGCGATCCCCAAGGCCCTTTCTCGAGGAGGCACTCCGTGCGCGCGCCCTGCTCGTATGACTATGCGGTGATCCGCGTCGTGCCGCGCGTGGAACGCCAGGAATTCCTGAACGCCGGCGTCGTCGTGTGGTGCCAGGAGCAGGACCTGCTGCAGGCGCGCGTCGACCTTGATGAGAGCAGGCTTCGCGCGCTGCACGCCGATGTGGACGTCGACACCGTGCGCCGCCATCTCGACAGCTTCGTCATCATCTGCGAAGGCGGACCCGACTCCGGACCCATCGGCCAGCTCTCCAAGCGCGAACGCTTCGACTGGCTGGTGGCGCCGCGCAGCACCATCATCCAGTGCTCGGCCGTGCACAGCGGCCGTTGCATTGACGCGGCCGATACGATCGGGACGTTGCTGCGGAAGATGGTGGGCTGAAGAGCCCTACTCGACCAGGACCGACGTTTCCTCGGAGATCATCTCTTCGATGCGCTCCAGATCGGGGATCCACGGCGCTTCATTGATCATCCGCACCTGCGAAATGATGGGTGTGCGCTCGGGGAAGGTGCGCGTGGGGTCGGGCCGCAGGATATCGGCGCTGACACGCACCAGCTGCGGGAAGCCCTGCGACACCATGCCGTAGTAGCCGCCCTCGATCTGCGAGCCCAGGGCGAACAACACCACCACGCGGGTACGGCCGGTGAGCGGCGGAATGGTCTGCCCGCAGGTGCCTTCGAATGAAATCAGCGGAATATTTCGGCTGCCCCAGGCAAAGGTACCGAGGTACCACGGCGGCGCGCCCGGCATTTCCGAAGGCGTGTTGAAGCCCACCACCTCGGCCACGCAGGAACGCGGAATGATCAGGCGGCCGTCCAGCAGCGGGATCAGCAGGCTGTAGATTTCCGAAATGCGCTCAGCCATTTCCTGACTCTTTCATTTAATTCGCCTCCCGCAAATGCGCTTCGCGGCGGCGCGCGATCAGCGGCTCGATGGCTTCGAGCAGCTGCGCCTCCTGGTACGGCTTGCCCAGGTAGTCGTCGACACCGATCTCGATGGCGCGCGCGCGGTGTTTCTCGCCCACACGCGAGGTGATCATGATGATGGGGATGCCCGAAAGCCGCGAATCCGCGCGGACCTGCGTGGCGACCTCGTAGCCGTCCATGCGCGGCATCTCGATGTCGAGCAGGATGATGTCGGGCGTGTGCTCCTGGAGCATCTCCATGGCGTCCACGCCGTCGCGCGCCGTCAGCACGCGCATGCCATTGCGTTCGAGCAGGCGCTGCGTCACGCGGCGCACGGTGATGGAGTCGTCCACGACCAGCGCGATGGAACGCGTATCGGTCTTCTCGCGCGGCATCACGGGTTCCGTGCGCGCGCGCCAGTCGGCACGTACCAGCGCGCCGATGTCGAGAATGATGACGATGCGCCCGTCGCCGAGGATGGTGGCGCCGGAAATTCCGCGGATGGCCGCGATCTGCGGGCCCACGTTCTTGACGACGATTTCTCGCGAGCCGACCAGTTCGTCGGTGACGAGGCCGGTGGAGTGTTCGCCCGCGCGCACCAGGATGACCGGTACGGTGACGTCGCCATCGGGCAGTGGTCCGGGCTCGCGCCCGACGTAGAACGCCAGGTGCTGGAACTTGTACTTCTGCCCGCCGTATTCGAACGGCGGCGCCTCGGGGCCGAGATGCGCCTCGACCTCGGTGCGCGACAGCCGCACAACACCTTCGACGGTGGGCAGCGGCAGCGCGTAGAACTCGTCGTTGGCGCGCAGGATCAACGCGTGGCTGATGGCGAGCGTGAGAGGCAGGCGGATCACGAACTTCGATCCCTGGCCCTGCTTGCTTTCCATGTGCAGCGCGCCGCCGAGCTTCTTGATCTCGCTGGCGACCACGTCCATGCCCACGCCGCGGCCCGACAACGTGCTCACCGCGCCCGCGGTGGAGAAGCCCGGCTCGAGGATGAGCTGCATGATGTCGTCGTCGGACAGTTGCTGGTCCGCCCGCACCATGCCCAGCGAAATGCCCTTGTCCCGGATGGCCTTGAGGTTCATGCCCGCGCCGTCGTCGGACACCTCGACCACCACTTCCGAGCCTTCGCGATGCAGCGCGATGGTGATGGTGCCACTCTCGCCCTTGCCATTCTTCTTGCGGACTTCCGGCGTCTCGATGCCATGCGCCACGGCATTGCGCAGCATGTGTTCGAAGGGCGGCATCATGCGCTCGAGCACCTGCCGGTCGAGTTCGCCCGAGGCGCCCTCGATCTGTAGCTCGGCCTTCTTGTGCGTGTCGGTGGCGGCCTGGCGCACGATGCGCGCCAGGCGCTGCACGTGCCGCTGGAAGGGCACCATGCGCGTGCGCATGAGGCCGTTCTGCAGCTCGGTGATCGTGCGCGCCTGCTGCGTGAGCAGGTTCTGCGTGTCCTTGGTGAGGTTCTCGAGCAGGCCCTGGATCGAGCCCACGTCATTGGCGGTTTCCGCCAGCGCGCGCGAGAACTGCTGGATCGAAGAATAGCGATCGAGCTCGAGCGGATCGAACTCGCCGCGCGTGCCCTTCTCTTCTTCGTAGCGATGCAGGATCTGCGCTTCGGTTTCCAGCTCGAGCTTGCGCAGCTGTTCCTTGAGGCGCGTCACCGTGCGCGACAACTCGCCCACGTTGAAGTCGATGGAGCCTATCTGCTGCTCGAGGCGGGCGCGCGCGATGCTGGCTTCGCCGGAATTGTTGAGCAGCTGGTCGAGCAGCTCGGCGTCGACGCGCGCGAGTTCGGGACGATCCGAAGGCGCAGTGGGTTCGCGGCCCGGTGGCACGGCGCCCGGCGGCAGCAGCGGCGCATCACCACCGTCATCTTTCTTGAATCCGGCGGACACAGGTTCGCGCGCCGGCGCGCGAGTCACGATGGAGATGGGCTCGATCTGCGTCGCGGTGGCGACGAAAGGCGCCGGCTCGGACGGCGAGCGCTCGTACAAGGAAGGCGACGACATCACGACCTGTTCCGCGGAACCGGAAGTGTCCGGCGCCCATACCGGCGCCAGCACCGGCGGCTCCGGCGCAGGGTCGACACGCGGCGGCGGGGCGACCAGCGTCGCGGGAGTGGGAACCGCGGCAATGGCAGGCGCGGCAGGCTTCACAGGCGCAGGCGGCGCGCTCACCACGGAAACTTCGGGCTCGGGCTTGGACTCCACCGCGACAGGCGCTGGAACCGGTGCCGGGGCCGGCGCCGGCGCCGGTGCTGCGACGACGGGCGGCGCGTGAACTGGAGCTGGGGCTGGCACAGGCGCCGACACCACAGCCGGAGCCGGAGCCGCTGCCGCCGCGCCACCGCCATTGAACAAGCCGTGGATGCGCGCAATGAGTCCGCGCGCCGTCGGGCAACCCTTGCCCGAGCTCACGGATTCGCGCATGCGCGCCAGCTCATCGAGCGCCGACTGCGCGAGACCGAAGGCGCGATCGTCAGGGGCGACCACGCCACTGTCGATCTGCATGAAGAGTGTTTCCAGCTCGTGGGCGAGATCACCCATGGGCATGAGGCCGGCCATGCGGGCGCCGCCCTTGAGCGTGTGCAGCGGGCGCTTGAGCGCGGTCAATCCATCGACGCTGCCGCGATTCTCGTTCCACTGCGCCAGCGCGCTCTGCGAAGCGTCGATGAGCTCGACGGCTTCGTCGGTAAAGATGCTGGCGATGTCGGGGTCGAAGTCCGTCAGTACGTCTTCGGCCACGTCCGCGGCGGGTGCCGGGGCCTGGCTGACTACTGGCTTTTCGGCCGCGGGAAAGGGGGCAGATGGCGCCGCGACCGCCGGCGCGACGTTAGCCGGGGGCACGGGCGGAGGTGCGGCCGCGAGTTCGGCGGCGCGGGCCGCGGCGATGATGCGGCCCTCGAGTTGTTCAGTGGCCGCTTCGATGCGCGCCAGCAGCGAGCTGTGCGACTGGAAAAAGCCGGTGGATTCGTCGAGATGCGAAGCCACCGCGCCCATGGCGGTCATGCAGTCGGCGAGCAGGCCGAGATCCGGAGCCTCGAGACCCACACCACTGTCGAATGATTTGCGCACCCAGTGCTCGAGTGGAGCCGTCAGGCGGATGCCATGGCGTGCCTCGGCCATGCGCGAACTGCCGGACAGCGTATGGCAGGCGCGATAACACTCTTCGCTCACGACATGCGGCGAGTTGCGGTTACGTTCGCCTTCCACCCAGCGCAGCACCGCCGAGATGTTGACCTGGGTTTCGCGGCTGTAGATTTCCTTGAGCTGCAGATCAGCGCTGGGCTCTTCCTCGGGCGCTGACAAAACGATCTCTTCGCCGGGCGCGTCGTCGGTGCTGGTTCCCCAGTTTTCGACGACCTCGATGGATTCATCAGCCGGGGGCGCCTGGTCACCGGCCGACGGATGCACCACTGGCGGCACAGCCGCGCGCGCGACCGGAGGCGATGGCGGAGGCTGCAAGGTCGGCACACGGCCGGTGGCTTCGAGCACGTCGGCCTGGCGCGTATCCATGGTGCGCTCGAGCGCTTCCATGGCGGCGCTGGGCGCGGAGGCACCCGCCTTGTTGGCGGCCAACGCATGCGCGCGGTCGACGATGTCCTGCGCGCGGGACGGCGCGGGACTGTTGGCCTCGAGCGCATTCACCAGCTCGCCAGCGATGGCGGTGGCATCCCGCACCGTGGCGAGGATGGACGGCGAGCGCTGCAGGGTGTTGTCGATGACCCGGTTGAGCAGGTTCTCGATGGCCCAGGCGAATTCGGCGATGTCGGTGGCGCCGACCATGCGGCCGGAACCCTTGAGCGTGTGGAACGCGCGGCGCACGCCGGCCAGCGCCTCGGTTTCCAGCGGGTTCTGTTCCCAGGACGGGAACAGTTTGGCGATGCGCGCCACCTCTTCCCGCGCCTCCTCTATATATAGAGCGAGCAGTTCAGGATCGATGTACACCTGCTTGGCGGCGCCGATGGGCGGCTGGGCCGAGGTGTGCAGCGTGGGCGCGCCCTGCATGGAATGCGGTACCACTCCGGCCTGCAGCGCATGCGCGCGCGCCGTCGCGCCGGCATCGGCCAGCAGCACGGTGGCGGCGTAGGCTTCCGGACCCAGAGGCGGCACCGTGGGCACGACGCGCTTGGGCATCTGCGACAGCGCCAGTAGGCAGGTCTGCGCGTTGTCGAGCATGTACCAGGGATCCGCGCGGCCGGCCTGCAGCGTCTCCATGTAGTACTCGAGGCTGACCACCGCGTCGGCGAGCCGGTCGAGGTAGTTGGGCGGAACCGCGGTGCCACCGGGCTGCAGCAGTTCCTTCAGATTCTTCGCGATGCCTTCGACGATCTCGACGGCGCGCGTCTTGCCGAGCATCAGCAAGCCGGCCTTGATGCCCTGGATGAGTCCGGGCCAGGCGTCGAGCGCGGCCACGTCCAGCGTGCCCGCCACGTTCGAAGCGATGGCTTCCTTGACGCGCACGAGATTGACGCTGCACTCGCGCAGCACCGCAGCCTGCACCTGCTGGAAATCCACGTCGGTGGACGAGGCTTCGGCTTCACCCTCGGCGGGCGGCGCCTTGGGAACGATGAGACCGATGAGGTCGCGGTCGAGGCGATCTTCGACGTTGATGAGCGTGGCGGCGATGTGGACCAGCGCGGCGTGATCCGCCGGCGTCTTGCCCGCGGCCATGGCTTCGAGACGGCTGGTCTCTTCGAGCACCAGCTGGCGAAGTTCACCGAGGCCGAGAACGCCCAACGTATCGCCGATCTTGCGCAGCATGCCCACCTGCGCCTCGAGCTCGGCCGGTTGGCCGCCGCGGCGCACGTAGATGTCGAGGACGTCCTTGACCTTGCCCAGGTCCTCGCGAATCGCGGCCGACACGGTGTGCATGAGCTTCACCGAGGGCGCCGACAGGTTCTCGCGTTCCTGTTCGACCGAATCGTCGACCATGAGCAGTTCGTTCAGCCGGAACGAGGCGCGCACGGCCGTGACCTTGGGGCCATCGGTGGTCGCGCGCGCCGCGTAGTAGAGAAGATTGTTCAGCAACTCCACCGGCGGGTTCTGCGCGTAGCGTCCCTCGCCCTGTGTGTACAGCTGCAGGATCTCGCGATCCGCGAGACCCAGCAGGCGTTTGATGGACACGCCGGTCTCGAGCCCGCCCTCGCGCAGGGCCTCGATGATCGCGCCAACTACCCACCAGAGCTGGAACACCGGCTGGCGCGTGGCGACCTGTTCGAGCTGATGGGCGACGGTCTCGAGGATCTCGAGGTTCTGTTCGGGACGTTCGCCGCGGATCCATCCGACCAGCCCCAACTGGAAACGTGTACGCAAACGGCGCGCCCATTGCGCGACGCTGAGTTGTTGCTCGCCCGCGGACGGTGCCACGGGCGCGGCCTGCTGGTCGGACTTGAGGTTCAGCAGCAGCAGCGTGCCTTCGGACAGCAGCGGCGAGCCGCGCACGGCACGCAGATCGTTCAACAGCGGCAGCAGCACCAGCGCCAGATCGCGGCCACCGGCCAGGACGCGTTCCACGTAGCTGGGCAGCTGCACCATGGCGCGCATGAGCGCGTCGAGGGTTTCAGCCTGGTTCTTCTGCGACGCGGGCGTCAGCAGGTATTGAGTGACCTGCTCCATCTCCTCGGCGAGCAGCGCGGCGCCGAAGATCTCGAGCAGGCGAAGCACACCCTGCACCTGGTGCAGGTCGGACACGCAGCGCTGCAACAGCACCACGTTTTCCGGTTGTTCGACGAAGGTTTCCAGCGCGGTGCGCGCTTCACCCAGCGTGTTGTTCAGCTCGCGGCCGACCAGGTCCAGAGTCTGTGAGGCGACTTCAGGCATTTCTTTCTGCTAAATCCGTTTACGAGGCCAGCGAAACCGTGCGGGTGCGAGTGGTCGCGCCGGATGGCGCGGTGGTCGGGTTGATTCCCGTGTTCGCGGCGGCAGCGGCGGCGATGGCGGCGCCCGCGGCAGCCACCTGGCGCGGCACTGGCGCGCCGGGGAGCCGGAAACCCGAGGCCGACTGACGCATGGCGGCCGACAGCTGCGCAAGCTTCGAGATGCTCTGCGACGTGGCCGTGGTCGACTCGGCGGTCTGCGTGGAAATCTCCTTGAGCACCTGCATGTTCCGCGCGATCTTCTGCGCCTCGCTCACCTGCTGGCGCGAACTGCTGAAGATATTGTTCACGAGGCTGGCGATCTGGTTGGAGACCTGCTCGATTTCTTCGAGCGCGGCACCCGCGTTTTCGGCCAGCAATGCACCGCCCACCACGTCGGTGGTCGAGCGTTCCATCGAAACCACGGCTTCGTTCGTGTCGGCCTGAATGGCGCGGACCAGCGTTTCGATCTGGCGCGTCGCCGCGGCGGCGCGCTCGGCCAGGCGCTGCACTTCGTCGGCCACCACCGCGAAGCCGCGGCCCGCGTCACCGGCCATCGAAGCCTGGATGGATGCGTTGAGCGCCAGGATGTTGGTCTGCTCGGCGATGTCGTTGATGAGTTCGACGATGTTGCCGATTTCCTGCGAGCTCTCACCCAGCCGCTTGATGCGCTTGCTGGTCTCCTGGATGGTCTCGCGGATGGTGTTCATGCCGTCGATGGTGCGGCGCACGGCGTCACCGCCCTTGTGGGCCACGTCCACCGAGTGACGCGCGACGTCCGAGGCGCGCTCCGAGTTGCCCGAGATGGCTTCGGTGCTGCTCGCCAGATTGCCGGTCGATTCCGTGGCGCCGGAGATCTGCTTGGTCTGCGCGCTCGAAGCCTTGGCGAGATGCGCGGACAACGCCTGCGTCTGGCGGGTGGCGCCATCGAGCTGGATGGCCGACTGGTTGATGGTGCTCACCAGGTCGCGAAGCACCCCGATGGCGTAGTTGATGGAGTCGGCGATGGTGCCGGTGATGTCTTCGGTCACCGTGGCCTGCACGGTGAGGTCACCGTCCGCCAGCGGCGCCAGCTCGTCGAGCAGGCGCAGAATGGCCTGCTGGTTGCGCTCGGTTTCCTTGCGCTGCGCCAGGGACAGCGCCTCGCGATGCCCGATGTCGGCTTCGATCGCCTTCACGCGCTGGAACATCATGAAGCAGGGAATCGCCGCGACCAGCGCCAGCGCGCCGGCCACGATGTACAGGATGCCGAGCCCGACGAAGTAGCCCGCGAGCGCCGTGAGCGCCGCCAGCACCGCGCAAATCAGCGTCGCGCTGATCAGCGAATTGAGGCTCTTCAACGAGCGTGAGCCGCCGCCGATTTCGGTGTTCATGCGGCGGCCTCCTGGAAGGACGGGCTTTCCACCAGCTGACGCAGGCTCAACACCGGCCACTGCTCGGGGCCACGCTTGAAGGCACCGGCGAGATAACGTTCGCAGCGCACCACCGTGGGCGGCGCGTCGCCGGAGAATTCGGATTCGGAGAAGCGGCGGAAACCCAGCACTTCATCGACCAGCAGACCCGCGGGCACTTCGCGGTGATTGACGACAATCACTCGCACGTTGCGCGAGTTCGGCGTCACGCCCGAGCCCAGGTACTGGCGCAGGTCGAGGATGGGAAGCAATTGTCCGCGCACGTTGGCGATGCCCTTCACCCAGGTCTTGGCGCCGGGAATTCGCGTGAGGCCGGGCGGCACGGCAAGTACTTCGCGCGTTTCCTCGCGCGCCGCCAGATAAAGCTCGCCCGCCATGCGGAAGGCCACGCCCACCCACTCGCGCGCTCCCGGATTCTCCGAGGCGGCGGCGGCGGTGACCGCGCGTCCGCGCCGCTCGAGTTCCGCGAGGAGCTCGAAGGGACGATCACGCAGGCTCTTGAGAGTCACGACGTCGTTCATAGTCAGGCCGCGAGAGTCGCCTGCGCCTTGGCCACGAGCTGATCGGGAGAGACCGGCTTGACCATGTAATCGACTGCGCCCTGGCGCAGGCCCCAGATCTTGTCGGTCTCCTGGCCCTTGGACGTGACCATGATGATGGGGATGGTCTTGGTCTTCGGGTCGTTGGCGAGCGTACGCGTGGCCTGGTAGCCATTCACGCCGGGCATCACCACGTCCATGAAGATGAGATCGGGAGTCATCTCGCGTGCCATGCGCACGCCCTCGGCGCCGTCGTTGGCGGTGGCGGTCTGGTAGCCAGACTTCTCCAACGCCTTCTTCATGACGTGCACTTCGGTCGGGGAATCATCCACGATCAAAATGAGAGCCATACTCACCTCGCGCTGACGTGCGTCTCGATGGCGGACAGCAGTTCGTCTTTGGTGAATGGCTTCGTGAGGTAGTACTCCGAGCCCACGATGCGCCCGCGGGCGCGATCGAACAGCCCGTCCTTCGACGACAGCATGATCACCGGGATCGATTTGAAGACCTTGTTGTGCTTGATGAGCGAACAGGTCTGATAACCATCGAGCCGCGGCATCATGATGTCGACGAACACGATGTCAGGCGTGTAGTCGGCGACCTTGGCAAGCGCGTCGAATCCGTCCACCGCCGTATAGACTTCGCAGCCTTCCTTGGCGAGCAACGTCTCGGCCGTCTTGCGGATGGTCTTGGAGTCGTCGATGACGAGGACCTTCAGACCCTTGAAGTGGGAGCTGGTGTCGTTCACGCGCAATCCTCTGCTGAACAAACAAAAATGCCGCCGGAAATCGGACAAAACCCGCTATTAAAAAGCGGTTCCGCGCTGCAAGCTGAGCGTTGTCGATGCCGAAAACTACTAGTCTTGCCGTCGTAATGGACCCCATCGCGAAGATCAAATTTGCGAAGGACTCCACACTTGCGATGTTGCTTGCGGCCGCGGGCCGTGGCTGGGAACTCACCTACTTCGAACAGTCCGATCTGTTCCTGCGCGACGGCGTGGCCTACGGGCGCGGGCGGCCGCTGAAGGTGTTTGCCAATCCCGATCGCTGGTTCGAACTCGGCGAATCCCGGCTTGAGAAGCTGGGCGAGTTCAACTGCGTGTTCATGCGCAAGGATCCGCCCTTCGACGCCGAGTACATCTACACGACGTACATCCTCGAGCGGGCCCAGGCACAGGGCGCCTTCATCGCCAACGACCCCCAGGGTCTGCGCGACATGAACGAGAAGGTGTACACCGCCTGGTTCCCGCAATGCTGCGCGCCCACGCTGATCACGAGGTCCCAGACGGAGATCACCGCCTTTGCCGCCGAGCACGGCAAAATCGTGGTGAAGCCGCTGGACGGCATGGGCGGCAGGTCCATCTTCGTCACCGATGCGGGCGACAAGAACCTGCCCGTCATCATTGAAACGTTGACCGACTACGGGCAGCGCTTCGCGATCGCGCAGCGTTACGTGCCCGACATCGCCGCCACCGGCGATTCGCGTGTGCTGCTCATCGACGGTCAGCCAGTCCCCTACGCGCTTGCACGCATCCCCGCGCCACACGACAACCGCGGCAACCTGGCGGCGGGCGCCAAGGGTGTAGGACGGGAACTGAACGACCGCGACCGCTGGCTCGCGGCCGAGATCGGCCCGGTGCTCGCGAAGCGCGGCATGGTGTTCGTGGGGATCGATGTGATCGGCGGGTTCGTTACCGAGATCAACGTCACGAGTCCGACAGGAATCCGTGAACTCGACGCCCAGTTCGGGCTCAATATCGGAGATATGGTAATTGCCGCTCTCGAGCGCCGCATGGGCGCCAACAGCAAGAAGTGAGTAGCGCCCGCGCACTGCAGCTGCGCGAGGGCAACGCGCCCACTCGCGACCGCCTCACCACCACCATTTTCATGGCGGCGCTGGTGCACGGGGTCATCATCGTGGGCGTTACCTTCGGGGCGCCCAATCTCAAGAGCGGCGCCCCGCGCGGGCTCGAGGTGCTCATCGTCTCCAACGACGTGCCCGAGGCGCGCAAGAACGACGATGCCACCTACCTCGCTCAGCGCACGCAACTGGGCTCCGGCAACACCACCGACCCGGGCGAGGCGCACTCCGTGCGCGCAGCCTCGGAATACGCCGCGCACGATGGCCGCGTCGATGGAACGTCGCTCCAGGACGACGCCGGCGCCCTGCTCTCCACCGCCGACAACCACGTACTAACTACCAGCGCGGTCCTGCCCGAGATCGTGTACTTCGCGCCGCCGGCCAGCCTCACCGAGATGACCGAGGTGCCGGTGCTCACCGAGGGCAGCAACGAGCGCGACAAGATCGGCGTCGACGATCTGCAGGACCAGCAGATCCGCGGGCCGCAACGCGATGAATTGTGGGTGACGCCTGACACACGCGAAGCGCTGCTCGCGCCCTATCTCGTCGGCTGGCGCACGAAGATCGAGCGCCTCGGCACGCTCAACTATCCGCAGGCCGCCTGGCGCGCACCGGCGAAGCGCAATCCGGACATCGAAGTGGTCATCCTGGCCGATGGCCGCCTCGAGTCGGCGGTCATCCGGGCTTCCAGCGGCTCCGCGAAACTCGATCAGGCGGCGCTGGATATCCTGAAACTGGCCAGTCCCTTCGATCCTTTTCCGAAGGAACTCGCCGACAAGTACCGGTTGATGCGTTTCACCTACAGCTGGCAGTTCGAAGGCCAACGTTCCAGCGGTGGAAAGCTGACTGCCCCCGGCGATTCCCAGTAAGATGGGGGCCGTCATGAAAGGCGGCAGCTTCACAACCCTGTCGAATCACCTGCTGATCGCGATGCCGCAGCTGGCCGATCCGAATTTCTCCCAGACCGTCTCGCTGATCTGCGAGCACGGCGAGAAAGGCGCGCTGGGCATCGTCCTCAACCGCCCGCTGTCGATGACGCTCTCCGAAGTGTTCGAGCAGATGAAGATCGAACCCACCGACAAGCGCGCGGCCGATCTGCCCGTGCTGCGCGGCGGCCCGGTCCACCAGGATCGCGGCTTCGTGTTGCACCGTCCCGGGGGTGAATGGGATTCCACCCACAAGATCTCCGAATCGATCCAGGTGACCACCTCGCGCGATGTGCTCGCCGCCATGGCCACCGGCACCGGTCCCGACAAGGCATTCATCGCGCTGGGCTACGCGGGCTGGGAAGCCGGCCAGCTCGAGAAGGAGCTGCTGGACAATTCCTGGCTGTCGGTTCCCGCCGATGAAAGCGTGATCTTCGATCTGCCCTACGAAGAGCGCTGGGGCGCCTCGCTGCGATTGCTCGGCGTCGAAGCCGGGCAGCTCACCTCGTTCTCCGGACATGCCTGACCAGGTCCGTTCGCAGCCCATCGTCGTTCTCGCCCTCGATTTCGGTCTCAAACGCATTGGCATTGCCAGCGGCGACACACTGACGCGCGCCGCCCATCCTCGCACCACGATCTCCAACGGCCCCAAGGGCCCGGACTGGCCGGCACTCGATCGCGTGCTGGCCGACACCCGCCCTGCCCGCATCGCGGTAGGCGAGCCCTATAATGCCGACGGCTCGGTGAGCGGCCTGACCGAAGCCGCTCGCGGTTTCGCCGCCGAGCTCGCGCAACGCTCTCACCTTCCCGTCGACCTGGTCGACGAGCGCTGGTCCTCGCAGGATGCCGAGGAGCGGCTGCGTGGCGCGCGCGCCAGCGGCGAGCGGCGCCGGCGCGTGACTCGCGAGGACGTGGATGCGGCGGCCGCCGCCGTCATCCTGGAACGATGGTTTGAACAAGGCAGATAACGAGAACATGACCTCACAGACGCGATCCGACGGCTCTCTGCGCCACTTGCTGACCATCGAAGGCCTGACCAGGGCGCAGATCGAAGCGCTGCTCGATCGGGCGGCGAAATTCGTGAAGCCCATCGGCCAGGCGCCGGTGACCGCGAATTCTCTGGGCGGCGTGACCGTCGCCAACCTGTTCACCGAGCCTTCGACGCGCACGCGCGTCTCTTTCGAGCTGGCGGCCAAGCGCCTGGGCGCTGACGTGGTGAATCTCGAAGTGCAGCTGTCCTCGCGCGTGAAAGGCGAGAGCATGCTCGACACCATCTACACGCTCGAAGCCTGTCACGTGGACGTGTTCGTGATCCGGGACGCCGAAGCCGGCGTGCCCGGATTGGTGGCCTCGCATGTGAAGCCGCACGCCAGCGTGCTTTCGGCGGGTGCAGGCAGCGTTTCGCATCCCACGCAGGGATTGCTCGATGCGCTGACCATCCTGCAGGCGAAGAAGAAGTTCGACGGGCTCTCGGTGGCCATTGTCGGCGACGTCAAACATTCGCGCGTGGCGCGTTCGGCCTGGCATACCTTGTCCACACTGGGCGTGCGTGAAATCCGCGTGGTGGCCCCCAAGGCGCTGATGCCCGACAACAACGAGTTCACCGGCTGCGAGCGCTTCGCATCGCTGGACAGCGGCATCGCCGGGGTCGACGTCATCATGATGCTGCGCATCCAGAAGGAGCGCATGGCCACGGCGCAAATGCCCGATGCGGATCGTTATTTCGCGAAGTACGGCCTGTCGTCCGAACGCCTCGCCAAGGCCAAACCCGACGCCATCGTCATGCATCCGCAGCCCATGAACCGCGGCATCGAGATCGCCTCCGATGTGGCCGATGGGCCGCAGTCCGTGATCCGCGACCAGGTGCGCAACGGCGTCGCGGTGCGCATGGCCGTGCTGGAAGCCGTCATCGAGGGCCGCAAGTGAGCGCCCTTCCGCAGGAAGAAGCCGGACGCGGCCAAGGCGTGCATCCCGCGCATCGCGGCAGCATCTTTCTCGAAGACGGGAAGGTGATCGCGCAGGAGGAATGGCCTGGCGAACAGTTCGTGCTGCGCATAACGGCGCCTCGATGCGCGGCAAAAGCTCTGCCCGGAAGCTTCGTGCATCTCACCTGCGACCCCGACGTGCCCATGCGCCGGCCGCTGAGCATCCAGCGCGTGAATGCCGCCGAGGGCTGGATCGAAATTCTCTACAAGATCGTCGGCCCGGGCCTGCGTGCGCTCTCGCGCCGCCGCGTGGGCGATGACATCAGCGTGCTCGGGCCCATCGGCCAGCCGTTCAAACCCGATCCGCGCAAGCCGCGCGCATTGCTGGTGGGCGGCGGCGTGGGAATCCCGCCCATGGTGTTCCTCGCCGAATGGATGAGCGCGCAATCCGCCAACGGATCGGGCGGGCCGTGGAGGCCGCTGGTGCTCATGGGCTCCGAGATCCCGTTCCCGTTCAAGGCGCGCCCCTCGACCATTCTCGTGCCCGGCATTCCCCCGGGAACCATCGCGGCCATGCCGCTGCTGGATGGCTGGAGCGTACCCAGCCGCCTCGCCAGCAAGGCCGGTTTCCCGGGCTGCTACGACGGCTTCGTCAC
>JAQSWD010000032.1 GCA_029266835.1 Steroidobacteraceae bacterium | reverse complement strand
ACAACGTGCGCCAGTTCTGCTGGCGATTGCGCAACGATACGTCGGCGCTGTTCACCGCGCTGGGGCACAGCCTGCCCAAGGCCATGTTCATCTTCCTGCCGCTTCTCGCGGCCATCATGAAGCTGATGTACTGGCGCCCACGGCGCTACTACGTCGAGCATCTGCTGTTTCTCGTGCACAACCACGCCGCCGGATTCCTGCTCATCATCCTTTTGTTCCTGTTCAGCTATATCCCCGTGCTGGGCGATTTCACGCCGCTGGCCTCGTTCGTCGCAATCGGTTACATGGCCTGGTACGTGTTCCGCGGCATGCGCAACATGTACGGGCAGCGCGGCTGGCTCACCGCGCTCAAGTACATGGTGCTGGGCATGAGTTACGTCACCACCGCGATCTTCACCTTGTTGCTGACCCTGGTGTTCCTGGCCATCTTCGGGTGACAACGGCGCAATTGCGCGCGGCGCAGGCACGCCTTAACGTGCCACTCCTCACGAAAAGGAGAGACCCATGAGACACCGCCTTCTTGCTTCGTTCGCCGGCGCAGCGCTGGTCCTGGCGGGCGTCGCCGCCGCGCGCGAACCCTCGCCCGCCGGCGCCGAGGTCTACATCGTTTCGCCCAGGGATGGCGCCACCGTGAAAGGCCCGGTGACCGTGGTGTTCGGCCTCAAAGGCATGGGCGTGGCACCCGCCGGCATCAAGTTCGACGGCACCGGCCATCATCACCTGCTGGTGGACAGCGATCCGCCCGCGGATCTCTCCCAGCCACTGCCAGCGAACGAAAAGACCATTCACTTCGGCAAGGGGCAAACGGAAACCACGCTGACGCTGCCGCCCGGCAAACACACGCTGCAGCTGGTGCTCGGCGACCTGCTGCACATTCCGCACGACCCGGCGGTGATCTCGAAGAAGATCACCATCATCGTCCAGTGAGGGCGGCCGGCCGGCTAACGGCTTAACGGCGAGCATGACCGATCCGCGCGTCATCCTGCACGTCGACATGGACGCGTTCTACGCGTCGGTGGAGCAGCGCGATCGCCCTGAGCTGCGCGGCCAACCGGTGATCGTTGGTGGCACCAGCAACCGCGGCGTGGTCGCGGCGGCGAGTTACGAGGTGCGCAAGTTCGGTGTGCGTTCGGCCATGCCCATCCGCGAAGCGATGCGGCGCTGCCCGCATGCCATCTGCGTGAAGCCGCGCATGTCGGTGTATCGCGATGTGTCGCACGACGTATTCGCCATCTTCCACGAGTACACGCCTGTGGTCGAAGGCCTTTCGCTGGACGAGGCCTTCCTCGACGTCACGGCCAGCCTGGCGCTCAAGGGTGACGCGGTGAGCATCGCCCGCGGCATCAAGCAGAAGATTCTGGAAGAAACGCGGCTGACCGCCTCGGTGGGCGTCGCACCCAACAAGCTGGTCGCCAAGATCGGCTCGGATCTCAACAAACCCGACGGGCTGACCGTCGTCGATGCCGCCAACATGCGCGCGACACTCGATCCGCTGAGCGTGCGCCGCCTGCCCGGCCTCGGCCGCAAGCTGGGTGAACGCGTCGAGGCGGCCGGCCTCACCACTTTCGCCCAGCTGCGCACGGCGCCGGACTCGCTGCTCTGGCCCATCTTCGGCCGCGACTCGCAGCGCATGCGCGACCGCGCTTCCGGCATCGACGACCGGCCCGTGATGTCCGAGTGGGACGAGAAGTCGATCAGCGCCGAGGAAACCTTCTTCACCGATCTCGGTGACGCGGCACGCATGGAATCGGAGGTGATGCGCCTCGCGGACCGCGCCGGTTCGCGCATGCGCGCGCAGAATCTGGCCACCGGCTGCGTGCAGGTGAAGATCCGCCGCGCGGATTTCACGACGTTCACGCGCCAGAAACGTTTCGAGCCCAGCACCACCGATTCCCGCACCATCGCCCGGGTCGCCGTCGAGCTGCTGCGCAGCTGGCTGGAAGAGCAGCCACGCGCCCGGGTGCGGTTGTTAGGCGTGGGCGTGAACCACCTGCATGCCGCCGACCAGATGGACCTGTTCGCTTCGCCGGCGGCCGCCACGGCAAACCCCTCGGCCACGGCGCTGGACGCCGCCGTGGACCAGATCCGCGAGCGATTCGGCACACTCGCGCTCCGGCGCGGCAGCGCCCTGCCCGAGGCACGCGGCGCGGACGAAACCGGCGAGGACCTGTCCGAAAAGGCGCCCAGCCGCGCGGGGGAACGCGCCGCCATGCGTGCCGGCCGGCCGACCGACAAGGGCGGCGGAAAGCCCGGTTCCACCTCGCGGCGCGCCGGCTCCTGATCGCCCGGCCAGCTTTTAACGCCACCGGGGCCAGCGTACGTTTAAGTATTAAACTCGCACCCCCCGACGCCTCGAATAGCCATGTACGCCTCCTTTTTCGGCCTCAACGAAAAGGCCATCTGCGAAGAGCTCGGCATCGCCGTGCCCGCGGCCTCGGCCAACAGCCTCAAGGACCTGGTCGACCTGCTGAGCCGACACCTGCTCAATGCGCATGCCGGCGGCAAGCGCATCGTGCTGGTGGTGGACGAGGCGCAGAACCTCGCGCCCGAAGTGCTCGAGCAGGTGCGCCTGCTCACCAACCTGGAGACCGAGACCCAGAAGCTGCTGCAGATCATCCTCATCGGCCAGCCCGAGCTGCGCGAGTTGTTAGGCCGCACCGAGCTGCGCCAGCTCGCGCAACGCATCACCGGCCGGTATCACCTCGACCCGCTGTCGGGCGACGAGGCCGCAGCCTACGTGCGGCATCGCCTGCGCGTGGCCGGCTCGACTCGCGAAGTGTTCACGAACGGGGCGTTGCGCGAGATCCAGAGGTTGTCGGGCGGTGTTCCGCGCCTCATCAACATCATCAGCGACCGCGCACTGCTGGGCGCATTCACGGAAGACCGTCACTCCGTGGGCGCGAGCGTCGTGCGTCGCGCGGCCGGTGAGGTTTTCGGGCGGAGCGTGCAACCGCGCTGGCTGCCCTGGGCCCTGGGTTCAGCCGCCGCCACGATGGCGGTGGTCAGCGCGGTGCTGCTGTTGCCGCGAGTCTGGAATTCCGGAGCGAGCGCGCCGGTAGTGGCGGCCGCGGCGCCGCCCGAAGCGGTGGCTGCGCCAGCCCCAGCCCCAGCGCCCGCACCGGCCGCGCCGTCGCTGGATGCGTTGCTGACGCAGTATCCAGGTGAAACCGACCCCGACAACGCGTTCAACAAGCTGTTCGCGCTCTGGGGCATGCGTTACGTCGCCGGCAGCGTCGACCCCTGCAGTCAGGCGCTGCAATCGGGGCTCGAGTGCCTCACGCAACGCGGCTCGCTGGCGCAGCTGAGATTGTTCAACCGCCCCGCGGTGCTCAATGTCATCGACTCCCAAGGCCGCGGCCACCAGCTGGTGCTGGCCGGTCTGGATGACGAACACGCGCTGGTGGACCTCGGCGGCGCGCAACGCGAAATCGGCATCGGCGACCTGGCGCGATCCTGGTTCGGGGACTACGTGCTGCTGTGGCGGCCGGCCTCGGGCGCCTCACAACCCCTGGCGCTGGGCGCACGCGACGCGCGCGTGCGCTGGCTGCGCGACAGTCTGCGGCGGGTCAACGGGATGCCGGACGAAGCGGCCGCCAGTGATCGCTTCGACGAGTCGCTGGTGACCCTGGTCGAGGATTTCCAGCGGCGCAATCGGCTGGCGGTCGACGGCATCGCCGGGGTTCAGACGCAGGTGGCGCTGGACGCGGCCCTCAACGATGCCACCACTCCTTTCCTGCAGAGCGGCCGCGCGGGCGCCAACGGTAGCTGACATGTCCTTCATTCTCGATGCGCTCAAGAAATCCGAGACCGACCGCCAGCGCCAGTCCGCGCCGGCGTTGTTCGAAGTGAAGGTGGCCGCGCCGCGCCGGCGCTTTCCGGTCTGGGCCATCGGCCTCGGCGCCTTGTTAGGCGTGAACATGCTGGTGCTGGGGTGGGTGTTGCTGCGCCAACCCGGCGGTGGCGATGCAGGTCCCGGCACGCCCGCCGCGGCAGCGTCACCTGCCACGGCGGCGCCCGCTCCGGCCGCATCACCCGGCCCGAGCCCGTCTCGCGAGGTGACCCTGCCCGCCACGGTCACTTTCCAGGTGAATGTGCCCGCGAACTCCCTGCCTTCCGGCGCGCCCGACGCGGGCGTGGTGGCGCCCAGCCCCGCTCCGCCGCTGGCGGAGGAGCCGTTGCTCTCCAGCCAGGAGACCCCGGTGCCGCCCGACTACGACGCGCGCGACTATCAACCGGCCATCACGCCGGAGCAGGCCGGCGCCACCGCGGCGGCGCGTCGCGCCGGCCATCTGCCTTCGCGCGATGAAATGCTGGCGCGCGGCACGCAGCTGCCCGACATGCGCATGGACCTGCACGTGTACGACGCCGACCCCGCGAAACGCTTCGTGTTCATCAACATGCGCAAACTGCGCGAAGGCGAGTCCCTGCCGGATGGCGTGCGGGTCGACGAGATCACCCAGACTGGCGCGCGGCTGTCCTACCGCGGCAACCAGTTCGCCCTGGGCGGCAACTGAGCTTCAACGCTCCAGCGGTTGCTTCGCCGCTTCCACGTTTTTCTCCTCCGGATCCACCCGCGTAGCCACCGGCTCCGCGCCCAACGCGGCACCCGCGCAAATCGCCAGCGTCATGCCGCCCAGCAGGGCGGCATTTCATTTCTCAGGTCTCCTCGGCCAGCTTGCCGATCTCGACGGGCGTGAGGCGGTGGACTATCCACTCCTTCATCGGCCGGGCGTCCAGCGTCTTGTAGAACTTGAGCGCGGGCTCGTTCCAGTCGAGCACCGCCCATTCCATGCGGCCACAGCCACGATCGCGCGCGATGCGCGCCAGCGTGCGCAGCAGGGCGCGGCCGATACCATGGCTGCGCAGCGCGGGGCGGACGAACAGGTCTTCGAGATAGATGCCGGTGCGCCCGACGAACGTGGAGAAGTTGAAGAAGTACAGCGCGAAACCCGCCGGCTTGCCGTCCCACTCCGCCATGAGCACGTGGATCACGGGGTTTTCCGCGGTGAGCTCACGCAGAAAATCCTCGGGCGTGGCGCGCGCCTCGTGCAGAAGCTTCTCGTAGTCCGCCAGCTCACGCACCAGGGTGGCGATGGTGGCGGCGTCGGCGGCGGTGGCCGGTCGGATGTTCAGCATGTCTGCGCCATCACTCCGCGATGTACCAGCGATTGTCCTTGTCGCGCTCCAGCACGAAGCGCGAGTATGGCAACCCCTGCCCGCTCACGTCGTAGATGGCGCGCGCGCCACCCAGGTCGTAGCGCGGCGAGAGTTCCTGCACCACGCGCAGCGTGGTGATCATGGTTTCGCGCGTCGCCTCGCTGTTCGTGCAGGCAGATACCAGCGTCTTGCGGGCGCTGCGCGACGTGGCCTTGTTGAAGTTGGGGCTCATGTACTCGTCGTAGTACTGCTCGCAGTGGCCGCCGGCCAACGCGGCTTCGGCGCGCGCCAGCAGTTCGCTGATGCCTGGAGCCAGCGGTTCGGCGGCCGAGGCGGTTTTCGGCGCGGCGGCCGCCGCCGGCTGGGAGGCGACCCGGCCTTCGAGGAGGTCATCGATCTGCGCTTCGAGCTCGCTGGGCACCACGGCCCGCCACTGCGCGCCGTATTGCGCCAGCGCGACCGTGACTGCGACCTTGATGACGCCGCGTTCCTTGGGTTGCTCGCCCTTGCCGACTAGATAGACCACCTTGCCGTCCGGCACGGCCGCCAGCCAGTCGAAATCCCGGTACTCGCGCGCGCGGATGCGCAGACGCTCGCCCAGTACCGTGTAGAAGCGGATCGCCGTCATGCTCTCCAGGTCGGCCAGCGACCGTCCGGGGCCGAACAACCTGGAGCGGTAGGTGCTGTCGCCGCGCGCGGCCTCGGTGCGCATCAGCACCAGCAGGCGCGCGCGCAGTTTCTCGAGTTCGTCCGGGTGCATCTCCTGCGCCACCGCCTGTGGATTGCCACTGGCAAGGGCCCGCAGGAACTGTTCGGCGCCGCGTTCCTGGGCGCCATTCGGCCCGGCGGCCAACGCCGGCGCTCCTGACAGGGCAACCCAAAGGCACAAGGACGAGGCGAGGGTCAGGACTGATCTCATTCAACTACTCCGTATCCGGGGCGCGACCAGGCGGTAAGGATCATAACCGGGCCGCCAAGGGCCGCCCCAACTGTGAAAGTGGTCTCGTTACAGGACATTTGTGGCGGGACGCAGTTCACGGATTATCGGGCCGCAAGGCCGTGGTGCGACCTTCCCCGATAAACTGACATATCTTGTTAAAGTGCCGCGCATCCCACGTTTTCGCTGCTTTTCGCAGGTTGTCGCCCCACCCGCATGTTGCCGCAGTCGGAATTCGAGTCGCCCATGTTCGCCAATGGCCCCGCGCCAGTGGCGATCGCCGCAATTACGCAGGATCGGGCACTCATCGGGCTTCTGCGCAGCACGATTGATCCTTCCAACGATCTCATCCTCGTCACCTCGGAAGCCGAGCTCACGCCTCACCTGAACAGCCGGCGGGTTTCCGCGGCACTGCTCGACAGCATGTTCATCGAAGGTGACCTGGCCGGCATGGCGGAGCGTCTGCGCGCCACCTGGCCCGACCTGGTGCTGGTGGTGGTGGGCACCGCCGAGGAACAGTCGAAGGTGGCCGCGCAGATCACCTCCGGAGTTGTGTACCGCTTCCTGCACCGTCCGGTTTCCGCGCCGCGCGTGCGCCTGTTCGTGGACGCGGCGCTGCGCCGCCACGAGGTGGAGAACGTCGAGCGCACGCTCGAACAGGTGCGGCCCGATTTCTCGCGCCTGGAAGCTCAGAACAAGGCGCAGGGCAAAGCCAACAAGGCCGAGGCCTCCCGCCGTGCCGGCACACCGGGTGTTGGCCGTGCGCTGCTGCCGGGAATTCTCGGCGCCGCCGCCGTGGTGGCGGCCGGCGTGGCCTGGTTCGTGTTTTTCTCGGGGGACAGGCAGACCCCGGAGCGCACGGCGGGAAACACCACGCCTGTAGTTAGCCCCACGCCGGCCGATGCCCCTGCCAGGGCGGCACCGACGCCGGCTGCCGTTCAGCTTCCCGAGCAGGCCGTGGCGGATACCGCACCCGAGCCGGTGGTCCAGCCACCCACGCGGGATCAGGCGGCCACCGCGCCGGATTCGGCTCCCGCCGACCAGCCTTCGGCGAGCACGCCGGAGGAATTCTCGCGCCTGCGTCCTGCGGGTGCCGTGATCCAGGTACCCGACGAGGTCGCGCCGCAGACGCCGGCGCCCGCGCCGGTCCTTTCGCATGAACAACGACTGCGCGAGATGCTCGCCCAGGCCGAAGCCGCCCTGCAGCGCGGCGAACTCGCATCACCCGTCGGCCGCAACGCAGTTGCGCTGTTCACCGGCGCGCTGCAGCTCGACTCCGGGAACACGCTGGCCAAGGCCGGCCTCGTGCGCGTCGCCGATCGCCTCCTGAGCGCCGCGGAACGCGCGCTTACCGCCGGCAACGTGGAAGACGCGCGCAACATGGTCGGCGTCGCGGAATCGATCACGCCCGCCACGGCCCGCGGCGCCTTCCTGATGATGCAGATTGAGATGGAGCGGGAACGCGCTTCGCTGGCCCGGGACAGGGAAAACGTTGCGCAAGGCAAGCAGGACAAGGGCGCCACCTATGTGCGCCTGGCCAACGCGCGGCTGCAAAGCGGCGCGCTCATCGAGCCGCCGGGCGACAACGCGCGTTTCTACCTGGATGCCGCGCGCCAGATCACGCCCGACGACGAGGGAGTGGCCGAGGCCACGCGCGCGCTGCAGAAGCAGTTGCTCGACCGCGCCGCCAGCGCGGCCGCCACGGGCAATGCCGCTGACACCGAGCGCTGGTTGGCCAATGCCGATGGTGCGGGAGCCGCGCGGCCCGACATGACCGCCATCCGCCGCTCGCTGCAGGACACCCTGATCGGCGCGCGCGCCGAACGCATGGCTTCATTGACGCGTTCGTTCAATGCAGCACTCTCGGCCAACCGCCTGCTGCAACCGGCCAGCGACAATGCCAAGGCCCACCTGCTGGCGCTGATCGACACCGACGGCACGAGCGCGGCGGTGATCAGTGCGCGCCAGAGCCTTGGCACGGCTTACCTCAATGAAGCGCGCGGCTCGTTGTCGCGCAACGATCCGCGCGGCGCCGAAACCTGGTTGGGCGAAGCGCTCAGCATCGGTTTCCACGGCGAAGAAACGGGTGCGCTCGAAAAGCAGATCGCCGACGCGCGCGCGAGCGCGGAGTCCGCCAACGCCGCTCAGGCCCCCAGCGTGGTCGGCGCCAACTCGCTGCAGCGCCTGGAATACGTGTCGCCGCAGTACCCGGTGCTGTCGCGCATGAGCCGAGGCGATGGCTGGGTGGAAGTGGAATTCACGGTGCGCACCGACGGGTCCACGGGCGACATCAAGGTCACCAACTCCAGCCCGCGGCGGGTGTTCGACAATGCCGCCACGTCAGCCGTCGCCCAGTGGCGCTACAAGCCCGTCATCCGTGATGGCAAGCCCATCGAGCAACGTGCCGCGGTACGCATACGTTTCGCGGAAAACTGAGTGATGGAAGAACCGCGACAACAGAAATTCCTGATCGTCGAGAACGACACGACGTACGCGCAGTGGCTGCAGCACGCGATCGGCGCGGGCTGGCCAGCCGATTCCGTCGTCGTCATGGACTGGACCTCTTTCGGCCGCGTCCGCACCGCCATGACGGTGCGCGACTACGACATCGTGTTGCTGGCGATGGCCTTCGATGAAGGCATCGAGGAACCCACCACCGACAGCTTCGACTGGATCCGCAAGCTGCGCAGCCAGCCCGGTTTCCCGGAAATGATCATCCTCGCGGAACGCGGCAGCGAACTCGCCGCGGTACGCACGCTCAGGCTGGGAGCCGCCGACTATCTACCCAAGCGCCTGCTCACTGCGGCGCGTCTGCAGCGTTCCATGAAGCTCACGCTGCGCGCCATAGAGAAGGAGGCGCTGCGTCGCGCCGAACGCGCCGCGCAAGCGGCGGCCCTCAAGGGCGACGCCAAAGCCGGACACAAGCCAGTCGAGGGTGCGGGAAAGTCCTCGGCGCCCAAGGTGGAGAGCGCCGCGCCGCTGGCCTCGCACATATCGACGCACACGGGCGCCAGCCTCGCGCAAGCCGCCCAGGTGCTGGCCGCAAATCGGCCGGCAGCGCCGATGCCCCCGCCTGCTTCTGCAGTGGCGCCCGCGCCGGTGCAGGCAGCCCTTCCGACGCACATCGCCACGCATACCGGCGCCAGCCTGGCCAAGGCGGCGAGCCTCGCGCTGGCGTCGCATCCGACGCGGGCCCCGGCGACTGCCGAGGCCCCGGTGACGGCCACCGCGCCGGCGCCTCTCCCTGCACCGGCACCGGTGCCGCCACTCTCGTCGTCACAGTCGCTCTCAGGCTCGCAGCCCGCGCCCAAGGAAGTGAAGCCCGTCGCGCCGGAAAGCCACCAGATTCCCGGATACACCATCCTGCAGCGTATCGGGGAATCGGAAGCCGCCGCGGTGTACCTGGCGATCTCCGAGGACATCGGCCACAACGTCGCGCTGAAGATCTCCAAGCGCAAGCACACCGGCGACCCCAATGACACCGGCGCGCGCGCCATCATGTTCCAGCGCGAGTTCGAGGCCATCGCGGCGCTGGATCACCCGTCGATCATCGACCTGTTCGACTACGGCATCCACGAGGGTGTCGAATACCTGGCGATGGAATATTTCCCCTGCGGCGACCTCAAGGCCCGGCTGCAGAATCCGCTGACCGCCGACGAAGCCATCGCCTTCCTGAAGGAGATCGCCAGGTCGCTCAAGGTCGTGCACGATGCCGGCATCATCCATCGCGATCTCAAGCCGCCAAACGTGATGTTGCGCGACGACGGCAGCGTGGTGCTCATCGACTTCGGCCTGGCCCGCAGCCTGCTGGGCGGCGACAGCAGCACGCGCACCGGCGTCCTGCGCGGCTCGCCTTACTACATGAGCCCCGAGCAGGCCCAGGGCGAGACGCTCGACGCACGCACGGATTTGTACAGCCTCGGCGTCATTCTCTATGAGATGCTCGCGGGCAAGAAACCCTATCTCGGCGCCTCGGCCATCGACGTGCTGCAGCAGCACGTGATGGCACCGGTGCCGGAGCTGCCCGTGCACCACCTCGCCTATCAACCCCTGCTCGAACGGCTGATGTCCAAGTCACGCGAACAGCGTATCGCCTCCTGCGATCAGCTGTTGCAGGCCCTCGAGCAGATGAGCCTGGCCAATGAAGGCGACATCATCGACCCGGCCACGCTGATATCGGTCGGCGCGGGAAGCTGAGCCATGGACGTCGTGAATTTTCCGGTCATCGCGCTCGGCGCGGCGCTCATCTGCCTGATCGGCGTGACGCTTTACGCGATCACGCAGCGCGGCACCCTGCGTTCCCGCGATGAACAACTGGTGGTGGCCCGCGCGCAGGCCTACGCCATGCTCGAGCTCTCGCAGGCCGGCGTGTTGTTTCTCGATCGCGAGCACAAGCTCATGGGCGAGGCTTCAGCGGCCGCGCCGGAGCTTCTGGGTCATACCTGTGGCGCCGGCACCGCTTTCGTCCAGGTGATCGCCGAACTGGTGCCGGTCGGCGTGCGCCGCGACGCCGTGGCCTACCTGGAAACCCTGTGGAAGGCCGATCCCACGGCGGTGGTGGACGCCACGCAGAATCCGCTGGCCACCGTGCACTCCGGTTCGCGCCACCTGGCGATCCGCTTCTCGCGCCTGGTGGTGGATGGCCGCGTCCATCACATCATTGTTTCGATCGAGCGCATCTCCGCGCCGAGGCTGGTGCCGCACACCATCGAAGTGCCGGTGCTCAACGAAGAGACGTTCGCGAAACGACTGGCCGGCGAAACCGGCACGCGCCCGGCGCTGGACCTGGCCGCCGCCGCCGCGAAGTACGAAGCCGCATCGCCAGCCCCATCGGGCGCGTCGGTGCCGACCGTGGAGTCCATCCCCGCGGTGCAGGCACCGAAGGCCGACGAGCCTGCCGCGACCGACAAGACGCAGAAGATCGCCGCGCTGCCCGCCGCGCTGATGGGTTCGCCCTCCAACGATCACCTGCTGGACGACAGCGTCGAATTGCCGGCCGCCACACTGAGTTCCACCGCGGAATCGGCGCAGATGGCCACCACCATCACATCGCCGGACGTGGCCGCCAGCGCGGTCGCCAAGGGTGCGGTGCCGCCCGATCCTTCGACCATCATCGATCCGCCGGACCCACGGCTGAACGAGGTGCTGAAAGAGCTGTATCCCGTGGATGGCGTGCGCCTTGACCTGTTCCTCGGCGAAGCGCGCGAGAAGGCCGGCCAGTTGCGGGCCATCATCAAGCTGCCGGCGCGCGAGCCGCAGGCTTTCCGCGAGAAGCTGGTGTTGATCCTGGAGCTCATCCGCGCCATCCGTGCGCGCGCCGAACGGCTGCCATTGCCTTCGGTGAATGAACGCGCCGAGCGTTTCGAAGCCGCGCTCAACCTGCTGCGCGACAAACAAACCCTGTCAGGCAACGATTTCCTGCCGTTGGCTGTGAAGCTCGACGACCTGCTCTCGCACCTGGCCATCCAGGGCGAGGTGGTCACGCGGCTGCGCGAATGGCGCGAGAAACACGGCCAGCCCGCGCCGTCGATCGAAGCCACACAGCGCTCGGCCACCGCCACAGGCACAACCATCCGGCAGCCCAGACTACCGCCGCCGTCCGACGCGGTCACCGGAACCACGACGATTTCGAGCTCGCTGGCCGGCCCGCTGTCAGCCACGCAGAAGGCCGCGCGCCTCTCCGATCTTTCGAAAGAGAGCCTCGAGGAAATGGCCGCGTTCCTCGCCGACATGTACAACAAGCGAGTGTCGCTGGTGGTAGTGGGCCTCGAGGACGTGCCGCAGGGTTACCGTCGAACCGTCGAAAAAATCCTGGGTCAGCTCATCCACAACGCGATCCGTCACGGCGTCGAAGCACCCGCGGACCGCGCGGTACAGGACAAGCCCGAGATCGGCACGGTGGCTGTGCAGTTCATCCGCGCCGGCGCGGATGGTTACCAGCTCAGCGTGCAGGATGACGGACGTGGCCTCGATCACGACAAGATCCGCGCCGAAGCGGTGAGACAAGGTGTTCTGAGCGCCAATGAAGCGGCGAAGATCGACCCGCGCAAGCTGGCCACATTCATCTTTCGCGCCGGATTCACCACCGTCGATGGCGGCGCCGCGCGCGGCATCGGCATGGACCTGGTGCGCGATCTCGTGAACAAGGCCGGTGGCCGCGTGGGCATCGCCACCAAGCCGGGCGAGTACACGCGTTTCCGCGTGACGCTGCCGCACGAGAAGAAGGCTTCCGACGCCGCGGTGGCCTGAAGCCGCACCGCCCGGCCGCACGGTCAGGCCTGGCTGCGGTTGCGGAAAGTGATGGAAAACCGCCGCGTCTCCATCGGTGCAATGCTGTGCTCCCATTCGTGGCGGATCTCGTCGCTGAGCAGATAGGCGGATCGCGGCAGCGCGTCCACCACGAAGCGCCGGAAGGCGCGCCCCTCGCGGCGGCGGAACCGCAGCACGCAGGGCGCGAGCAGCGATATTCCCACCACTCGGTCGAACACCGGCCGGTCGCGATGCCAGCCGATGCCCGCCCCCGCGTCGTAACGGATCACCAGCGCCTGTTCGAAATCCGCGGCCACCAGGCCGGCGAAGTCCGCGGCACGCTCACGCAATGGCAGCAGGAATTCAGGGATGGGCGGTGCCGCGTGTACGCGCGCGTCGTTGAAGTCATAGCGCCATCCGAAGGATACGGTTTCGCGCTTGCCGAACCAGCCGTGGAACGCGAATGGCTGGAATGGCAGCGCCTCGCAATGCGCGATGAGCGCCCGCTCTTCGGCTTCCGAAATGAAATCCGCACGCGCGGCGAATCCGCCGGGAGTGTCGTCGAACAGGTTCGCCTGCCCGGCCGTGCGCGCGGACCTGGACATCAGTTCTCGCGCGAAAAGCGGTAGCGGTCGCGCACGTTCACGTTGAAGTACTGACCCTTCGAGAACGCGCGTTTCATCGCGCGGTAGGTGTCTTCCGGAACGTCGTGATACGTGTAACGAGTGCCGCTGGTGAACACCACGTCCATCTTGTGGTGCGCCGGGTCATACCAGAAATGACGGATGACGCTCGAGGGCATGTTCGAGCGACGCGGCGCGCGGCGCCGAGTTCCGGCGCGCCGTGGATTCCGACTTCTCCGATGCGCGGTGCGGGTCGGCTCCGACCCGCACCGCGGAAATTCAGCCCTTTTCCTTCTCGAAGCGCCTGCCCAGCCACCAGCCATTGAAGGCCCAGAGCGCCGCCACGGCCGCGGCGGTCATCGCCTGCGCGGGACCGCCCATGCCGAAGGCATCGAAGAGCTTCTTGACCTGGGCGAACACCGCGTCGGCGACGCGGTACACGGCCACGTCGCAGACGTTCTTGGCCTTGTACTTGCTCTCCTTGTCGACCTTGCTGAAGAGCATCTCGCGGCCCGGTCGGATGAAGGCGTACTCGCCCCAGCGCCTCAGCACCATGGCCGCGGCCAGCACGCTGAAGGTGCCGAAGGCGGCGAACACCGTAAGGCCGAACACCATGACGACGGGGATGGTGACCATCAGCGCAATCACTCCCAGCCGCGTGGCGATGTAACCGGTGAGCGAAAGCTGCGTGATGATGACCAGCGTCTGCACGATGGTGTCGAGGCTGGCGAACACCTGCGTGCGCGCGGCAAGCTCCTCGAACTTGTCCTGCACCATTTCGAGCTGCTCGAAGTACAGGAAGGTATTGATGGCGGAAATGCCGGCGATGAACAGCGCGATTCCCAGGATGTACTTGTTGCGCAGGACCAGCATGAAGCCGGCGAAGGGATTGCCGCCCAGCGCCTGGTCGCGTTCGCTGAGCGTGATGGCCTGCGTGTTCGCATCCGGCGCGACGCGTTTCCACTGCACGAGCAGAACCCGCTGCAGCACCACCGCGATCGCATACATGCCGGCGCCGACGTACAGCACGCCATCGTTACCGATGCTCTTGACGAACAGCGCCGTGGCGCCGGGGCCGATCAGCGCGCCCAGCGTGCCGCCAGCGGCGATGAATCCCACCAGGCGCTTGGCCTGCTCGCTCGACAGGATCTCGAGGATGAAGCTCCAGAACACCGACACCAGCAGCAGGTTGACCACGCTGATGGCGACGTAGAAGGCGCGCGCCACCATCGGGTCCGGCGCTTCACCCTGGAACACCTGAGCGGTACCCACGAAGGCCAGTGACATGAAGCCGTAGATGGTGGGCAACAGCACCGAGCGGCGCACACGCCCCACCAGCCAGCCATAGAAGGGCACGATCATCAGCGCGAAGATCGCGGTGAACACCCAGAGGTTCTGCGTCGCCTCGCGGCCGAGGATGGTGCCGATGGTCTCGCGCACGGGCCGTACCGCGAAGTAGCCTCCCAGCACGCAGAACAGCAGGAAGAAGCCGGTGATGACGATGGCGGCTTCGGCGCCATTCACGGGGAACCAGGGTTTTTTCTGAGGCATCGTTTCGATTCTAGGCGTTAGTGCCGCGCAGTCGATGGCATTTTCGCCAGGTCGACCACAAGACCGGGCCGGCTGACATCCGCCTGCGCACCGAGTGCGCGCAGCTTGTCGGCCAATGCCTCGGCGACGGCGACTTCGCCGTGCACGAGGTACACCGGTGGCCGTGGCCGGAAGCTGTCATACCAACGCAATAGATCCGCCTGGTCGCCATGCGCCGAAAGTCCGCCCAATGTGTGTATCTGAGACGCACACCGGACGCGTCTTCCGTGGATGAACACTTCCGGTTCGCGATCCACCAGCCGCCTGCCCAGCGTACCGGGTGCCTGGAACCCCACGATGATCACGTGGCATTCGGGCCGTTCCAGGTTGTGCCTGAGGTGATGCAGGATGCGTCCACCATTGGCCATCCCGCTGCCGGCGATGACGATGGCGCCGCCACGCAGGTTGTTGATGGCGCGTGATTCTTCGGCGGACTCGCTGAGCACCAGGTTGGGCAACGGCGGCATGCCGCGAAACCCCGTGCGCAGCCGCGAGGTTTCCTCGTCGTAGCGGTCGGGGTGTTTCCAGTATACGTGGCTGGCGGCGATGGCCATGGGGCTGTCGAGGAATATCTTCCAGCGGTCCACGCGCCAGGCGCCGTAGTGCTTCGCCAGTAGATAGAGCAGTTCCTGACTGCGGCCGATCGCGAATGCCGGGATCAGGATGTTGCCGCCGTCGCGCGCGGCCTGATCGATGATGCCGCCGAGCTCGCGCTCGGTGTCTTCGCGCCCGCGGTGCCGGCGGTTGCCGTAGGTACTCTCCATGAGCACCAGGTCCGCGGACTCGAAGCGGTGCGGATCCTTGAGTATGGGCGTGTCGTACTGGCCGAGATCGCCCGAGAACACCAGCGTGCGGCGCACGCCGTTGTCCTCGAGCGAGAGTTCGACGCTGGACGAACCCAGGATGTGCCCGGCATCGCGCACACGCACGGTGACGCCGGGGAGCACCTCAGTGGGCCTGTCGTAGGCCATGCGCTGGACGAGCCGCAGCGTCCGTGCCACGTCCTCGAGGTCGAACAACGGCTGGACGTGGTTTTCGGATGGCTGGTCGCGATTGGCGCGCTCCGTTTCCTTCAGCAGGAGATACGCCGAGTCACGCAGCAGGATGGGTACCAGGTCGGCGCAGGCCGCGTTGGTGTAGATAGGCCCGCGGAAGCCGCGCTTCACCAGCAGCGGCAGGCGCCCGCAATGATCCACGTGCGCATGACTCAGCACGACGGCGTCGATGCTGGATGCCTCGAATGGAAACGGCTGCCGGTTGCGTTCGGCCGCGTCGCGCCCGCCCTGCACCAGGCCGCAGTCCAGCAGCAGCTGCCGGCCCGCCACGCGCAGGATGTGGCAGGAACCCGTGACCTCGCCCGCTGCTCCAAAGAATTCCAACTGCATGCGGCCGGTACATTAACATCGGCGCAAAACCGGGAGCGCGCCTTGAACAACCCCACTTCCACACGCCGCACCTTCCTCATCGCCAGCGCCATTGCCGGAGGCGGCCTGTACCTCGGCATCCGCTTCGCCGAAAACAAGTTCGGCGGGATTCCGGCCTCGGGCGCGACGCTGCAGCCACATGCCTTCCTGCGCGTGGCGCCCGACGACACCGTCACCGTGATCATCGGCAAGGCGGAGATGGGCCAGGGCATCTACACCGGCATGGCCATGGTCGCGGCCGAGGAACTGGACGTGGACCCGAATCGCGTGAAAGTGGAGATGGCGGGCGCGGACCCCGCGTTCAACGTGCCCTGGGGTCCGCTGCAGTTCACCGGCGGCAGCATGAGCACCAGCACCACGTATCCGCAATTGCGCGAGGCGGGCGCGAAGGCGCGCGCCATGTTGTTAGCCGCCGCCGCGCAGCACTGGAATGTGAGCGTGACCGATCTGCGCACCGAGGACGGCAAGGTGTTCAATGGCGGGAAGTCGCTGAGCTACGGGCGGTTGGCCGATGCGGCCTCGAAGCTTCCGGTGCCCGAGAAGGTGGATCTCAAGGACCCGGCCACATTCCGGTACCTGGGCAAGCCGCAGAAGCGGCTCGACTCGCCGATGAAAGTGGACGGCAGCGCGAAGTTCGGCATCGATTCGCGCCTGCCCGGCATGTTGTTCGCCGTGATCGCGCGGCCCGCGGTCGTCGGCGCGAAGATGGTGAAGTTGGACGACTCCGCGGCTCGCGCCGTGCCCGGCGTGGTCGACGTGAAGGAGATTCCCGGCGGGGTCGCCGTGTACGGCGCCAATACCTTCGCCGCGAAACGCGGCCGCGAGGCGCTGGCCATCGAATGGGACGAAGGCCCCAACAAACAGTTCTCCACCGAGGCGCAGCGCCGCGAGTACCGGCGCCTGTGCTCGACGCCGGGCGCCGTGGCCGGCCAGAAGGGCGATGCGAAGGGCGCGCTGCGCCGCGCGGCGAAGACCTTCGACGTGGAATACGAGTTGCCCTATCTCGCGCACTCGCCCATGGAGCCGCTGAATTGCCTCGCCGACGCGCGCGCGGACAGCTGCGATCTGTACCTGGGCACGCAGATGCAAGGGCCCGACCGCGACGCCGTGGCGCAGGCGCTGGGTCTCGAACCAGCGAAGGTCACGGTCCACACGCAGTTCCTGGGCGGCGGATTCGGCCGGCGCGCGCAGCGTTTCTCCGAGGTCGCGGTCGACGCCGCGCAGGCTTCCCGCGCCGTGGGAAAACCCGTGCTGGTCACGTGGACCCGCGAAGACGACGTACGCGGCATGCACTACCGCCCGTTCGTGATGTCGCGCGTGCGCGGCGGCGTGGGGTCCGACGGCATGCCGGTGTCCTGGCAGCAGACCATCGTCAGCCAGGGCGTGCTGCGCGGCGGCTGGACCGATGCCTTCATCCCCAAGGGCCAGGCCTTCGATCAATCCAGCACCGAAGGTGCGTCGGACATGATCTACGACATCCCGAACCTGTTCGTGGACGCGCATGACGCGCAGGGGCCGGTGCCCGTGTTGTGGTGGCGTTCCGTCGGCCACTCGCATACCGGCTTCACGGTGAATTGCGCGCTGGATGAGCTGGCCGCGCTGGGTGGCCAGGACCCGGTGGATCTGCGCCGCAAGTTGTTAGCGGGCAAACCGCGGCACCTCGCGGTGCTCGAAGCCGTGGCCTCGGCCAGCGGCTGGGGCGCATCGCTACCGGCAGGGCGCGGCCGCGGCGTGGCCGTGCACGAATCCTTCGGCAGCATCGTCGCGGAAGTCGCGGAAGTGTCCGTTGAAGGCGGTGACGTACGTGTTCACAAGGTCTGGTGCGCCATCGACTGCGGCTTCGCCGTGCATCCCGAGGGCGTGAAGGCGCAGATGGAAAGCGCGATCAACTACGGCCTCACGGCCGCGTTGTATGGCGAAATCACGTTCACCGAAGGCAAGGTGGACCAGAGCAATTTCCACGATTACCAGATCCTGCGCCTCAACGAGGCGCCGGAGATTCACGTGACCATCATCAACAGCGGTGAACGCATGGGCGGCGCGGGAGAACCTGGAACGCCGCCGATCGCGCCGGCGGTGGCCAATGCGATCCATGCGGCGACGGGCCAGCGTATCCGCAAGCTGCCCATCAGCAAGAATCTCGCCTGAGGCGGGCCGCCCTCAGTTCAGTAGATAGTCCACCGCGGCGGCGGTCATGGCCCGCGTTGCCAGCGGGATCGCCGCTTCGTCCAGATAGAACAGCGGCGAGTGGTTCACCGGCGCCGTCACCGGGTCCTGGTCGGCCGGCGTCACGCCCACCACGAAGTAGAAACCCGGGATCTTGTTTGCGAAGTAGGCGAAATCCTCCGAGCCGGTGACCAGCGGGATACGCTTCACCTTGTCGTCGCCGGCGACGCGCCGCAGGCTGGGCAGCATCTTCTCGGTCAAGGCTTCGTTGTTGACCGTGACCGGGTTGCTGTAGGCCTCCAGCTTGAATTCCGCGGTCGCGCCGCTGGCTTCGGCAGTGTTCTGCGCCATGCGAGTGACGGCTGCGGCGACCTGGGCCTTCTGGGCGGCTGAGAACGTGCGCATGGTGCCGATGAGCTCGACGCTGTCGGGGATGATGTTGTTGCGCACGCCGCCCTTGATGATGCCCACGGAGAACACGGCCGGGATGTCGGTGAGGTCCACCTGGCGGCTGATCACCGTCTGCACGTTGGTGATGATCTGCGCGGCCACCACGATGGGGTCGACGCCTTTCCACGGCGCCGAACCATGGGCCTGCCGGCCCGTGACCACCATGCGCCAGGCATTCGAGTCCGCGAAAAAGGGCCCCGAGCGGTAGCCGATTTCGCCCGTACGGAGGCTCGACCAGGCGTGCCAGCCGAACATCACCTCAGGCTTGTACTTGTCGAGGATGCCGGCTTTCACCATCTCGTTGGCGCCGCCCACTTCTCCCGGAGGCGCGCCTTCCTCGGCCGGCTGGAATACGAACAACACATTGCCGCGCAGATCCGCCTTGCGCTTCACCAGCACCTCGGCCACGCCCATGAGCACGGCGGTGTGCGAATCGTGGCCGCAGGCGTGCATGACGCCCACTTCCTCGCCACGATAGTTAGCCTTGGCGGTGGAGCGGAACGGCACGTCCGCCCGTTCGGTCACGGGCAGCGCGTCCATGTCGGCGCGCAACGCGATGGTGGGCCCCGGCTTGCCGGTGCGCAGCAGGGCCACCACGCCGGTCTTGGCGATGCCGGTTTCGACTTCGAGGCCGAGTTTCTTGAGATGCTCGGCCACGATCTTCGAAGTGCGGGTTTCGCGGTTGGAAAGTTCCGGGTTCTGGTGAAAGTCCCGACGCCAATCGATTACCTTTGCGTCCACCGACTTCAATGTGGGCTCGATGGCCGAGGCTATGTCGGCGGCCGTGACGGTGGTAAACAGCAGGGGTGAAACCAGAAACGCGGCGAGCGCCACCAAAGATGGCGACTTGTAGGTGAAGTTCGACATAGGGAACCCAGTCTGCGCTGACTGGTCGCACCTCTGCAACGCCCGGATACTAGAGAGCTGAAGAAGAAGCAAACATGCACGTCGTCGACGCAACCCTGTTCTTCTCTCCCACCAGCGGTGGCGTGAAACGCTATCTGCTCGCCAAACATGAGTGGATGCGCGCGCATACCAGCTGGCGCCACAGCCTGGTGGTGCCCGGCGAAATGCCCACGCATGTCCCCGGCGACATTTCCATGGTGGCCGGGGGCAAGGTTCCGGGCGCGTTCAACTACCGCCTGCCGCTGAACCCGTTGAGCTGGTCGCGCGCCATCGACGCGTTGGAGCCCGACCTGATCGAAGTGGGGGACGCTTTTCATCCCGCCTGGGCGGCCTCGCGCGTCGCCCGCCGCCGCGGCATACCGCTCGTGGCTTTCTATCATTCGAATTTTCCGCAGCTGGCGGGTCGCCGGCTGGGGCCCGCCGTCCAGAAGTTAATCGAGTGGTATGTGCGGCTGACCTATGAGCGCTGTGAGGTGGTGCTGGCGCCCAGCCGGCACACCTGCGATTACCTGCACAGCATCGGCGTGCGGCATGCCACCACGCAGCCTCTGGGCGTGGACGTGGACACCTTCCATCCCGACTGCCGCGGACGCGACCTGGCCACCGAGCTGAACCTGCCGCGCGGCACGCGCCTGCTGGCCTTCGCGGGCCGCTTCTCCGCGGAGAAGAACATCCCCGTGCTGACCGCGGCTTTCCGCAAGCTCGGCGCGCCCTACCACCTGCTGCTCATCGGCGGTGACGAGTCGCGGCGCGAAGGCAATGTCACGCGTATTCCCTACTGCCGCGACAACCGCCAACTGGCCAGTTACCTGGCTTCAGCGGACGCGTTCGTACATGCGGGCCTGCACGAGACTTTCGGACTGGTGGTGCTGGAAGCCATGGCCTGCGGACGCCCGGTGGTGGCCATGCGCGCCGGCGCGCTGCCCGAGCTCATCGACACGAACGCCGGGGTGCTGGCCGAGCCCCATGACGACGAGGAACTCGCCACGGCCAGCCTCGCGAGCGCCGTGAGCTCGCTGTACGAACGCGATCTCGACGCGTTGGGCGCGGCCGCCCGGCGTCACGTCGAATCCAACTACAGCTGGTCGCGGGCATTGCAGGGGTTGATGACGCGCTACCAGGCCGCGGTGAGCGCGCGCCAGCGCGTGGCCGTGGAAACCGCGCTGCCCAGCGCGGGCACCATCCAGTAGTTAGCTCGTCAGGCCCAGCCTGACCACTTCAGCAGGTGGTCCTGCGCCCACTTGTGATCGTCGAGACCCGCGCCCACGCGCATCTGGTCGACGTAGTCCGTGACGGTGCGCTTCAGGCTCTCGGCGCCGCCGAACCTCTTCTCGAACAGCTCGATGACCTCGGGAGATGCACCCAGCACCGAGTACTTCATCTTCGAGTCCATGATGAGGAACACGTCCTTGGTGGACGCCAGCAGGCAGGTGGGGTTGGACACCAGACGCTTGCGGATCCAGGTCGCAAGGTCCGCGTCGAGTTTGCCGGTATGACGGAAATGCGGCTTGGGCGCGCTGAGATTGGCGACGTAGAACTCGGCGCCGCAGACGCCGTTGAGAAAGCCCAGCAGGCGCGCGGATTCATTGAACGCATCGTCAGCGGCGGGCGGGTGGATACCTTCGGGAAACGCCCGGCCGTCGAGCGGCGCCTTGGGCCACCAGACTTCCTGGCGCGCTTTCTTGGGAGACGGCGCGAATCTCTTGCCCGCCAGCGATTCGAAGCGCTGCTGCACTTCGCTGCGCTCCGCGGGCGTGAGATCGCGCAGCTCGACTTTCATCTGGCCACCAGTTGATAGACGGTCAACCGGCCTTTCTTCTCGCCCGACGCCAGGAATTTTCCGTCGGGCGACCAGCGCAGTGCTGTCACTTCGGAATCGACCATCTGTACGTCGATGGCCTCGCGCGTCTTCGACGGGCGCCAGAGATTGACGCGCCAGTCGCGTCCACCACTGACCAGGTGCTCGCCTCCCGGCTGCCAGGCGAAGGTGTCGACTCTTTCGGTGTGTCCGTTCAGCACGATGGGCCGCGTGCCCTCAGGGCCCTTGCCGCCGAAGTCCCAGAGCACCAGTTCGTTGCCGGCGCAGGATGCGAGGTGGCGCGAGTTGTCGCTCCAGCCGACCAGTTCCAGCCGGCCGTCGTAGCCGCGCATCTGGGAATCCTTGCCCGTCGAGCGATTCCAGAAGTGCAAGGTGCCATCGGCCATGCCGCTTGCGAGAAACCTGCCATTGCCGCTGAAGTTTACCGTGAGACAGGCGGCGGGCCACTTGTAGCGTCGCGTTTCGTAACGCGCCGGTCCCGCGGACGAAGACACGATGCGGTGCACGCTGATCTCGCCATTCAGGGCAACCCCGAGGTCGGTTCCCGGACGATCGAAGGTGAGCGCAACGGCGGTGCTGGCGGCGGGGGCGAAAGCATGGATTTTCTCGCCATCGCCCGACCAGAGCGTCACGGACTTGCCGGCCGCGCTGGCCAGTGTTTCACCGTCGGGCGAAAACGCCAGTGCCTGTGTAGGAGTGGGCGCGGGTTTCCAGCGCTTGAACTGCCTGCCGCTTTCGCCATCCCACAACACCACGGCGCCGTCCTGGCCGGAGGTGGCGAAGGACTTCGCGCGCGGGCGCCAGGCCACGGCCAGCGTTCCTAACAAATGTTCGCCCACCGTATCGAGCGACAGGCTGGCCACGCCATCGAAGCGGCACAGGGCGACTTTTCCCTCGCCTCCTGCAATCGCCAGCGACCCGCCATCCGGCGACCAGGCGAAATCGGCCACGTAGTCGTCAATGGCGGCCGAGGCGCGCGGTTCCAGCGCGAACGAAAGTGACTGCTTCGCCATGCGCTACTTCGCGACCGCGGATTCGAAACCGGCTTCGAACTCCGCGCGATCGAGATCGCGACCGATGAACACCAGGTGATTGACTCGCGGAGTGTTGCCCCAGGGGCGCTCGGCCTGCGCGTCGAACATCATGTGCACGCCGTGGAAGACCTGCCGGCGATCCTCGCCCTTGACGTTGAGCACGCCCTTCATGCGGAAGATGTCCTGGCCGCGGGTCTTGAGTAGATAGTCCAGCCACTGGTTGAGCTTGGCGGGGTCCAGTGGCCGCGGATCCGTGATGCCGATGGAGCTGATGTCGTCGTCGTGGTGATGCGAGGCGAAGCGGCGCTCGGCCGATGGACGTTGCCCGGCGAGATGCAGGCCGAACTCCAGCGGGTGGTGTTCGAAGAACAACGCATAGGCCCCGGCCTGCCGGATGTTCAGCGCGAATTCGGCGCCGGCGTGCGAGATGTCGATGGCGAAGTGGGCGGGCCCTTCCGGGCGAACGGATATCTCGCCATGGCAGTTGACCACGGAGGCCGGCTCGGCGAAGCCGCGCACGGCTTGCTCGATGCCGGCGTTCAACGCCTCGGCGGAGGCGGTCGGCAGCGGCAGCACGACGAGTTCGAGGTCTTCGTGGACGTGGTCGCCATGCGAATGGTCGTGGCCATGGTGCTCGTGCTCGTGGTTGCAATGCTCGCCATGCACGTGGCCGCTGTCTTCGTGTGAATGCTGGTGTGCGTGTTCGTCATGCTCGCCGCCGGCGCGCAGCAGATAGTCGCCCTCGGTGAGCTGGTAGACGCCGCCCCACTCGAAGGGGTATTCCGGTTCGAGAAAGGCGCTGTCGACGTTGAGCGCGCGCTGCAGATCGAAAGCGCCCACGTTCAGCACCTTGTCGATGGGCGCGTCGGCGTTCTTCGTGCGCAGGATCTTCGCGGTGCCATTGATGCCGCGGATGCGCCGCTCGATGCGTTCCAGCGCCGCCGCGTCCACGAGGTCGGTCTTGTTGAGCAGCACCAGGTCGGCGAAGGCCACCTGCTCCGCCGGTTCGTTCAGTTCGTCTACGTGCTGCTCGAAATGTTTGGCGTCCACCATGGTCACGATGGCATCGAGCTGGAACGTGTTCTTGAGCTCGTCGTCGAGGAAGAAGGTTTGCGCCACGGGACCCGGGTCGGCCATGCCCGTGGTCTCGATGAGGATGTAATCGAACTTGTCGCGGCGCTTCATGAGCTGACCGAGGATGCGGATGAGATCCCCGCGCACCGTGCAGCAGATGCAGCCGTTGTTGGTTTCGAACAGCTCCTCTTCGGCGCCGATCACCAGTTCGCTGTCGACGCCGACTTCGCCGAACTCGTTCTCGATGACGGCGATGCGCTTGCCGTGGTTCTCCGACAGGATGCGGTTCAGCAGCGTGGTTTTTCCGGAGCCAAGGAAGCCCGTGAGTACCGTGACTGGTACACGTGAAGGTGTGACTGACATAGACCGCGGATTATAGGGCCTTTGAAAGCGTTTCCCGCGGCCCTAGCCCGTTTGATAGACCCAATCGAGCAATGCGTCGTGCGCGCCGGTGCCGCGGCTGGCATGGGGGTGATTGATGATGGCCACCACCACATAACGCTTGCCGCTGGCGGCAAGCACGTAACCCGCGACCGCGCGCGTGTCTTCCAGCAGGCCGGTCTTCATGTGGGCCGATCCCGACGGTACGTTGCGCGCCTTCATCGTGCCGTCCACGCCCGAGATGGGCAGCGACGACATGAGCTCGGGCATCCACTGGCCTTTCCAGGCGTCCGTGAGCACATCGGCCAGCGTGTCGGGCGAGATGCGCTCGATGCGCGAGAGCCCGCAGCCGTTTTCGATCACCAGGCCCGGCGCCGCGATGCCGCGAGCCGACAGCAGGTTGCGTATCGCCGCGCCGGCACGCGCCGGGTTGCCGGGCTCGCCGCCCGCCGCGCCCATGGTGAGGAACAGCTGCTGGGTCATCACGTTGTTGCTGAACTTGTTGATGTCGCGGATCAGCATGGCCAGCGGCGGCGACTCCTGCGCGACGATGAGCCGCGCGCCGGCCGGCACCGCGGCTTCGCGCACCCTGCCGGTCCAGGTGCCGCCCTGTCGCTCCCACAACGCCCGGAACACGGCGGCGAAGTAGTTAGTGTGGCGAAGCGCGCCGATGTGGATGATGCGTTCGCCGCAGGCGGCCGAGTACACGCCGCGCATGCGGATGTTCATCGGGTCGGCGAGGTCGGCGCCCAGGCGTCCGCGCCAGTCGCCGCAGCCGCCTTCGATCAACGGCACGGTATGCGGCGCGTTGAGACCGGCGATTTCGGGCACCACGATGACGCGCGCCACCTTGCCCACGGGGTCGGGCACCAGGTGGATGGCGATGGACTTGAAGTTCACCAGCAGCGCGTCCGGGCCCACGTTGTAGGCACGCCCTTCCTCGCCATCGAACTCGGCCGGGTCGTGGCGCAGCGGCTCGAACAACCCCTTGTCCAGCACGATGTCACCGCGCAGCTCGCGTATGCCGTAACCGCGCAGGCGGCTGGCGAGATACCACAGGTCCTCGATCACCAGCTTGGGGTCGCCGCCGCCGCGCACGTTCAGATCGCCGCGCAGCACTTCGCCTATCAGCGGCGCCTCGGAGAGGACCTCGGTTCGGAACGTGAAACCCGGCCCTAACAAGTGCAGCGCCGAATAAGTGGTGACGAGCTTCATGGTGCTCGCCGGGTTCATGGGCCTGGCCGGGTTGGCGCTCCACTCCAGCGCACCTCCATCCAGCGGCCGGATCACCACCGCGGCGGCATCGGCGGGAATACGCGCGGCCGCGAGACGCTGCAGGTACGTCGCCGGACCGGGCGACGCGGGCCTGTCGGCGCCGGCCGCGGCCTGCGCGTGCGCCGGCGACGTGGCCAACGCGGCGGCGCAGGCCAGGCGGGCGAGAACGGTCGAAGATCTCATGCACCGGATTATGCCGGCCCCTGACCGTTGCCCCATAACGGCGATTGGTGCGCGCAGCCGTCTTTGGGTAAATTCGGAAGACAACATCGAGGGGGAGAATCGCTTGTCGAGTTCCGCACGCCACTTCACCGTGGCCTGTCTTGCTGTCGCCTTTTTGTCCGGCGCAGGTCAGGTCCTCAGTCAATCGACCGTCCAGTCCGCCGCACCCGGCACGCGCGGCGACGCCCTGCTCAAGCAGATGACATTGGACGAAAAGGTGGGCCAGCTGGTGCAACGGGCCGGCGGCCGGAGCAAGGCGCTGAATTCGCGACTCGACTCGGCCGAACTCGATCGCGTGCGCGCGGGACAGGTGGGCTCGTACCTGCACGTGGCGGGCGCCGAGCCGCTGGGCAAGCTGCAGAAGGTGGCCATCGAGGAATCACGGCTCGGCGTGCCGCTGCTGTTCGCCATGGACGTGGTGCATGGCTACCGCACGGTTTTCCCGGTGCCGTTGGCCATTGGCGCCACCTGGGCGCCCGAGGCGCAGGAGCGGGCCGCGCGTGTCGCCGCGGAAGAAGCCACCGCCGCGGGCCTGCACTGGACCTTCGCACCCATGATCGACATCGCGCGCGACCCGCGCTGGGGCCGCATCGTCGAAGGCGCGGGCGAAGACCCGTACCTGGGCTCGCGCATGGCGGTGGCCGCGGTGAATGGTTTCCAGGGCGGCAACGCCTTGCGTCCCGGGTCGCTCATGGCCACGGCCAAGCATTTCGGCGCCTATGGCGCCGCCATCGGTGGCCGCGACTACAACACCGCCGACATCTCCGAGCGTTCGCTGCAGGAGGTCTATCTACCGCCCTTCTACGCCGCCGCGCGCGCCGGGTCCGGTTCCTTCATGGTGGCGTTCAACGACATCGCCGGCGTGCCCACCACTTCGAACCGCGAGTTGCTGCGCGGACAGCTGCGCGAGCGCTGGGGCTGGCAGGGGCTCATGGTTTCCGACTGGGGCTCCATCGGCGAGTTGCTGAATCACGGCGTGGCCGCGGATCGCGCCGCCGCGGGCGTGCTCTCGCTCGACGCCTCCGTGGACATGGACATGGTGGGCGGCGTGTACGCCGACGACCTCAAGAATGCCATCGCGAAGGACCCGGCGCGGCTCAAACTACTCGACGAAGCCGTGCTGCGCATCCTGCGCGCGAAGGAGCAGCTCGGGCTGTTCGACGACCCGATGCGTTACCACGACATCGCGCGCGAGAAGGCCGCGCTGTTGTCGGCCGAACACCGCGAGTCCGCGCGCGCGGTGGCGCGCCAGTCGCTGGTGCTGCTCGAGAACGAGGGCAAGCTGCTGCCGCTGGATCCGGCAAAACTGCGCAGCATCGCGGTGATCGGCGCGCTGGCCACTGATGGCCTGTCCGCGCTGGGTTCATGGCGCGCGCAGGGCAAGGCCGAGGATGTGGTCACCATCCTGCAGGGAATCCAGGCCGCCGCGCCGAAGACGCTCAAGGTGGTGTACGCACCGGGCGCCGACCCGCGCAAGCCCGATGATGTGTCCGGCTTCGACGCCGCGGCAAAGGCCGCACGCGCCGCCGACGCCGTCATCCTGGTGATCGGCGAGGACTTCGATCTCTCCGGCGAGGCGCGCAGCCGCTCCGACCTCGAACTACCCGCGAACCAGCTGGAGCTCGCCCGCCGCGTGCTGGCGGCGGCGAACGGGGGCAAGCCGTCGGCCAACAAGCCGCCCAAACCCGTCATCGTGGTGCTCGCCAACGGCCGCCCGCTGGCCATGCAATGGCTGTCGGACCACGCGCCCGCCATTCTCGAGACCTGGATGCCGGGAGTCGAAGGTGGCCACGCGGTCGCGGATGCGCTGTTCGGCAAGTATTCGCCCGCGGGCCGCTTGCCCGCCGCTTTCCCGCGCGTCACTGGCGCGGTGCCGGGGTACTACGCGGCCAATGCCACGGGCCGCCCGGCGGATCCGGACCTCGCCAAGGACACGGTGCGTTACCACGACCTGCCCATCACGCCGCTGTACGCGTTCGGGCATGGCCTGTCGTACAGCGAGTTCAAGTACAGCGATCTCTCGCAGAGCACGAACAGTGTCGCGCCAGGTGAACGCGTGGACATCTCGATCACCGTGGAGAACACCGGCGGCGTGGCCAGCGACGAAGTCGTGCAGCTGTACGTGCGCGACCCGGTGGCCAGCATCGCGCGGCCGGTGCTCGAGTTGCGCGGCTTCAAGCGTATCGATCTCGCGCCCGGCGCGCGCAAGCGCGTCACGTTCAGCCTGACGCCGGAGCAGCTCGCGTTCTGGAATGGCAAGTCCGGCTGGCTCATCGAAGCCGGGCGCATCGATTTCTGGGTGGGCGCCTCCTCCGCGGACCTGCGCGCCCAGGGCAGTTTCGAGATCACCACGACACACACGGGCACGGCGCCGGCAACGGCATTGCCCACGCGGGTCACGGTCGCCAACATTCAATGAAGGGGAATTGCATGCGTAAGTTGTTAGTCGCGGCGGCCGTTGTCGCGGGCATGGCCAGCATCGGGTCGGCGCTGGCCGCCGAGCAGGGCGTCACGCCCGTGAAGATCGAAGAAGCCCGCATCGACCGCTGGGATCCGGCGATGGATGCCATCGTCCCGCAGGACTGGAAGATAGAGAAACTGGCCGAGGGTTTCGGCTGGGCCGAAGGCCCGATCTGGGTGAAGAAAGGCGGCTACCTGCTGTTCACCGACGTGCCCGGCAACAAGATGTGGAAGTGGTCCGAGAAAGGCGGCCTGGAAAAATTCCTGGACCCCTCCGGCGCCGCCAACCCCGACACGACCGTGTGGCGCGAAGCCGGCGCCAATGGTCTTGCCATCCTGGATTCGAAGACCATCCTGCTGGCCGACACCGGCAGTCGCAACATCCAGAAGCTCGATCTGAAGACGAAGAAGAAGACGCCCGTGGCCTGGGCCTACGACGGCAAGAAACTGTCCAGTCCCAACGACGTGACGAGGACGAAGTCCGGCGTGTTGTTCTTCACGGACCCGCCCTACGGTTTCAGGAAGTTCGATGCCGCACCCGAGAAGGAGCAGCCGTTCAACGGCGTGTACCGCATGGGCAAGGACGGCAAGGTGTCGGTGATCGAGAAGGAATTGCACCGGCCCAATGGCGTCGCGCTGTCGCCGGACGAACGCACGCTGTACGTGACGCAGTCCGAGCCCGGCAAGGCCATCATTCTGGCGTTTTCGCTGGACAAGAAGGGGCATGTCACCGGCAAGAAGCTGTTCGCGGATCTCTCCGACCTGGCCGCGCCCGACGCGCCCGGTCTTCCGGACGGCCTCACCGTCGCCAGCGACGGCACCGTCTTCACCAGCGGCCCCGGTGGCGTGATCGTGCTGTCGAAGGATGGCAAGCGCCTCGGCCGCATCCGCAATGGCAAGGCCACGGCGAACTGCAAGTTCGGTGACGACGGCAGGACGCTGTATCTCACGTCGCACAACACGCTGGCGCGCATCCGCCTGAACGTTTCCGGCCAGGGGTTCTGACCATGGAGATGGTCTACGTCTTCGCGTCGATAATCCTGCTGGTGCTGCTGATCAGCTGGGGCAAGGTCCAGCCCTTCCTCGCCTTCCTGGTGGCGTCGGCGGTGGCCGGCGCGTTGCTGGGGCTGCCGGTGGACAAGATTCCCGGCGTGCTGGAGAAGGGTATCGGCAATCTGCTGGCCGGGCTGCTGGCCATCGTCTGCATCGGCGCCATGTTCGGCAAACTGGTCGCGAACAGCGGCGCCGCGCAGAAGATAGCCCTGGTGCTCATGCGCGCGTTCGGCGAGAAGAACGCCACCTGGGCGCTGATGTTCACCGGCTTCCTGGTCGGTATCCCGCTGTTCTACAACGTGGGCTTCGTGCTGCTGGTGCCGCTGGTGTTCTCCGTGGTGGCGCAGACCAAGGTGCCGCCCATCTACTTGGGCATCCCCATGTTCGCGTCGCTGTCGGTGACGCATGGTTTCCTGCCACCGCACCCGGCGCCCACCGCCATGCTGCCGCTGTTCAACGCGGACATGGCGACCACGCTGTTCTACGGCTTCATCGTCGCGCTGCCGGCCATGATCATCGCCGGCCCCGTGTACGCGAAGCTGTTCCGCAACGTGCAGTCCAAGCCGCTCACCCTGTTCGTGGCCCCCATGCGCCCGGAGAGCGAGCTGCCCAGCGCGTTCAACTGCTTCGCCACGGCGTTGCTGCCGGTGGCGTTGATCGCGTTGTCGCTGCTCGACAGCCTGTTCCACGTGATCCCGGAATCGGCGCTGCCGATGTTCCGCTTCCTGACCAATCCGCTCACGGTGATGCTGTTGTCGCTGGCCATCGCCACCTGGACGCTGGGCCTGTCACGCGGCATGAAGATGCAGCCGCTCATGGACGAGTACGGCAATTCCGTGAAGGACATCGCCGTGATCCTGCTGATCATCGCGGGCGCGGGCACGCTCAAGGAAGTGTTCGTCGCCACGGGCGTGGACAAGCAGATCTCCGCCTCGCTCACCGAGATCGCCATCAACCCGCTGGTCCTCGGCTGGCTGATCGCCGGCATCATCCGCGTATCGCTGGGCTCGGCCACCGTGGCGGGCATGACGGCCGCCGGCCTCATGTCGCCCGTGGTCGCCAGCACCGGTGCGGATCCCAATCTCATGGTGCTGGCCATCGGCGCGGGTAGTTTGATGTTCTCGCACGTCAACGATTCGGGCTTCTGGATGGCCAAGGAATACTTCAACCTGTCGTTGAAGGAAACCATCATGAGCTGGACGCTCATGGAAGGCATCGTGGGCGTGGTCGGCATCATCGGCGTGCTGATACTCGAGGCCGTGATCCTCTGATCGACTGACGCGAACTGGAGCAGACGTGGCGGCGGACACCCGCCGCCACGTTGCTACTCGCACCTACGCCGATGGCGGATGTCCGCGACGCTGCGACGGCGCTCACCGACAACGCAGCCCCCGGATCGCATGCTGCGAAGATGCCGGGAAAACCCAGACGACGCAGGAAGATCCACCCGTGGCGCGACGCGCTGCTGGCCGGTGTCTGCACGTTCGCGGTTTCCGCGGTGGGCCTCACCATCCTCTACCGGGAGGCGCGCGAAGCGCAGGTGGACGCCGTGCGCATCGAGCTGCTGCAACTGGCGCGCGCCACGGCGGCTCAGATCGACGGCGACTCGCTCGCGACGCTCACGTCGCCCGCTCAACAAGGCAGCCCACAGCACCTGAAGCTCCTCGAGCCGCTGGAGCGGATGCACCGTGCTACGCACGACATCTACTACGTGTACACCGGCGTATTCCGCGACGGCCGCATCTACTGGGTGCTCGATGGCGCCAACCTCTATCGCGTGCCGGGCAATGAACGGCCGCCCGACCCCATCATGAACCTGTACGACGTGCGCGACGCCGCGTACGAGGCCGCGTTCCGAGACGGCACGGAGTACGCGGACCCCGGCCCGCGCCCTGATCCGGATGGCCACAGCTACCTGAGCGCCGCGGCGCCCATCCACGACAGCGGCGGCAAGCTGGTCGGCATGTTCGGTCTCGACATGGTGCTCGACAAACTGGACAAGCGCATGGACTCCATCCGGCGAGTGCTGTTCATCGCGCTCGCGGTGGTGACGCTGCTGTCCATCGCCGCGGGCGCGATCGCGCACCGCATGCGCAGGTTCGCCGCCGCGATTGTCCGCAAGATGCGCGAGGCGCGTGCCGCGGCGGAGAGCAATGCCGCGGCCGCCGAGGCCGCGAATCGCGCCAAGGCCAGCTTCCTCGCGATGATGAGCCACGAGATCCGCACGCCGATGAACGGCATGCTGGGCGTGGCCGACCTGCTGCGCACCCTGTCGCCGGACCCGGAGCAGAAGAGGCTCCTGGGCATCCTCGCCAGCAGCGGGGAATCACTGCTGCGGATCATCAACGACATCCTCGATTTCTCGAAGATCGAAGCCGAGAAGCTGGAGTTGCACCCCAAGCCCTTCGAGCTGCGCGCGCTGCTCGCGGAGCTGGCCACGCTGCTGCGCACACAGGCCGGCGCGAAGCAGATCCGCTTCATCATCGATGCCGACCCGGACCTGCCGGCGGCCGTGAGCGGCGATCGACAACGCCTCACCCAGGTGCTGCTGAATCTCGGCACCAACGCGGTGAAATTCACGGATCGTGGCGAGGTGCGGCTGGCGGTGCGCGCGCTCACCAGCACCGGTACGCCGCGCATCGAGTTCACCATGCACGACACGGGCATCGGCATGAGCGCCGAATCGCTGGCGCGCCTGTTCAAGCCGTTCGCGCAGCTCATCGACACTCGCACTCACCGCGGCGCCGGCACCGGCCTCGGCCTCGTGATCTCGCAGAACCTGATCAGGATGATGGGCGGCGAAATCTCCGTGGCCAGCGAGCCGAAGAAGGGATCGACGTTCCGCTTCGACATCGAGCTGCCGCTGGCGGAAATTCCCGTCGGCACCGCCAATCTACCGGCATTGCGGCTCGAACCTCTCTCGGTACTCGTGGCCGAGGATAACGCGGTGAACCAGATGGTCATCGAGGCCATGCTCAAGCAGCTGGGCCATGGCGCGACGCTGGTAGGCGACGGGAAACAGGCGCTCGAGGCGCTGGCAAAGGATTCCTTCGACCTGGTGCTCATGGACTGCAACATGCCGGAGCTCGATGGATTGGAGGCCACGCGCCGACTGCGTGCCGGACAATGCGGCGCGGCTTCGGCGAACGTGCCGGTGATCGCGCTGACCGCGAACGCCATGGACGGTGACCGTGAAAGCTGCCTCGCGGCGGGCATGAACGACTTTCTGGCCAAGCCCGTGTCGATGGCCGCGTTGCGGCGGGCCATCGAAAGCGTGTCGATCGATTCTTCGGCGTCGGCGGCCTGAGCCGCGCCGCCTACTTGAGCGCGGCCTCGATGGCGGAAAGTTCGCTGGCTGAGAACGCCAGGTTGTTCAACGCGCCCACCGCCTCTTCCACGTGCGCCACCTTGCTGGCGCCGATCAGTGAGGAAGTGACCTGCGGGTGACGCAGCGTCCAGGCCACGGCCATCTGCGCCAGCGACTGGCGGCGGCTCTTCGCGATCTCGTTGAGCTTCTTCACCTTCTCGACCTTCGCCGGCGTGATGGCATCCGGGTCCAGCGAGGTGTGCCTGGCGGCGCGTGAATCCTCGGGGATGCCGTTCAGGTACTTGTTGGTCAGCATGCCCTGGGCCAGCGGCGAGAACACGATGCTGCCCATGTGTTCCTTGTCGAGCGTGGCCAGCAAGCCGTCCTCGATCCAGCGGTTGAACATGGAGTAGCTAGGCTGGTGGATCAGGCAGGGCGTGCCGAGCTGGCGCAGGATGGCGGCCGCCTTCGCCGTCTGCTCCGGGTTGTAGCTGGAGATGCCAGCGTACAACGCGCGGCCCGAACGCACGATGTAGTCGAGTGCGCCCATGGTTTCTTCCAGCGGCGTCTCGGGGTCGAAGCGGTGGCTGTAGAAGATGTCGACGTATTGCAGGCCCATGCGCTTCAGCGACTGGTCGCAACTCGCCACCAGGTACTTGCGCGAGCCCCATTCGCCGTACGGGCCCGGCCACATCAGGTAGCCGGCCTTGGACGAGATGACCAGCTCGTCGCGATAGGGCGTGAAATCCTTCTTCATCAGCAGGCCGAAGTTTTCCTCGGCGGAGCCCGGCGACGGGCCATAGTTGTTAGCCAGGTCGAAGTGCGTGATGCCGAGGTCGAAGGCACGACGGGCGATCCTGCGGCCGTTCTCGAACACGTCGACGTCGCCGAAGTTGTGCCAGAAGCCCAGGCTAACGGCCGGCAGGCGCAGGCCGCTGCGTCCGACTCGGCGGAGGTGGTGCCGGAGGCGGCGGCAACGTCTCGTTCTTCTTCAGCAGGAACAGCCCGTTCTCGATGTCGCTGACCAGCAAGGTGCCCGACGGCAGGAATGGATAGACGCCCCAGGCGCCGTCCGTGCCCGAGGTGTTGGCCGATGGAGTCAAGTAGGTGTCAAACGAGCCAATCTCGGCCAATGCCTGCGGATTGCTGACGTCGAAGATCACCAGTCCGCGCTTGTAATGCGAGACGTAGTAGCGGTTGCCGATGGTGTAACCGTTGTGATCGGTGGTGGTGGTGCCGCCGGTGTACGAGGTGACGAGATTCGGCGTGCGCAGATCACCCACGTCCAGCGTGTAGATCTGCGTGCGGATGCCGCGGCGGATCTCGTCGAGCTCGTCATGCAGCACGATGTAACGCTGATCGGCACTGGGCCAGCCGGAGTGCACGTAAGTCGCGGTGGGATACGTGGTGGTACTCAGACGCACGGGCGCCGACTTCTCCGTTACATCCCAGAGATCCACCGAGGTCTCGTTGAAGTCGACGAGCACTTCGCAGGGATTGTGCGCGTTGGCACACTGGGTCGTGCGATTGTCGGTGATCAGCATGGACGTGGAGTCGTGCATGTAGCCGGTGCCGGCTGGCGGCGCGGTGACCAGCGTGGGCGCCACCGGGTTTGCCAGGCTGTAGATGCGATACGCGCCGCCCGCGAGATTGGAGCCGGCGATGTACAGGAAGGGCGTTGCGCCCGGCAGCGACACGTTGGTGGCGTAGTCGATGTTGGAGATGTACAGCGTGTGCGAGGTGCTGAATTCGTTCAACGTGTTCGCCAGCGACACGCTGGCGGGTAGATTGGTGAGATCGATGATCTGCAGCCCGCCGCCCGGCGCCTCGGTGGACACGTAGGCGAAAGCGCGGTGCTGGCCACCCGCCTGCGGAACCTGCAGCACTTTCACCTCGCGCCACAGCGACGCGTTCCCCGGGATGTTGCCCACCACTACGGGGGTTCCCGGCGTGGTGACATCGACGATCGCGGTGCCGTTGCGGTGACCAAGGATGGCGTACTCGCGGTTGTCATCGGCGTCGACGAAGCCCCAGACCTCGCTGGCGCTGGTGGGCTGCGTCGGGATTTCGTTGAGCTGCACCTGCGCCAGGAAATCGATGTTGTGGCAGGGGAACTGGCCCGCGGTGCCGTTCATGCAGGACGTGGGCGCCAGCAGCTTCGCGTGCACGATGCGCGGCAGCGCATTGCCATTGGCGTCGAGAACGATGAAGCCGTGCGCGATGAAGTTGTTGCGGTACTCGTCGGGCACGCCGGTGACGCGCGTGGGATTGCTCTCGGCATTCTGGATGGCGAAGTGATCCTCGGCGGAGTAACCGCCACGCACGCCTTCCTTGCCGATGGCCAGCCGCTCGATGTCCACGCTCGACAACTCATAGGTGCCGGTGGCGAGCTTGACCGCGTCGCCGGCATTCATGCGGGTCAACGCGAACTGCAAGGTACGGCAGGGATGGTGGTTGCTGGTGCAGTCACCTTCGTCGTGGCCGCTGCCCGCCACGTAGCGGGTACCCACGGAATCGGGATGAGCCCCCGTCACCGCCCAGTATGAAAAGGACAGCACAGCCAGCACGCCGGCGCAGAGACGTGGTTTGGTGAAGCGGTTTCGCATGGCAACCTCCCCTTCTCGAGTGACTCTTCCTGAGTGGCCTCAGCGCTCGCGAAAGTTCAACGCGAGACCAGCCAGACTCCCGCCCCCAGCAAGGCTACGCCCGCGAGCCGGGACCAGGTAACCGGGTTTACCGGCAGGCCCAGCCAGCCGAAATGGTCGACGACCAGCGCGGTGGCCAGCTGGCCCAGCAGCGCGAGGCCCAACAGCGTGGTCGCGCCCAGCTCGACGGCCACGACAGTGGAGCTGGCGACATAGAAGGCGCCCAACATGCCGCCCAGCCACGCCCACCAGGGAACGGTCGCGAATACGGCGCGCTCGGGAACGGGCGTGCGCAATGCCACGATCAGCAGGATCAGCGCCACTGTTCCCACGCAGAAGCTGACGAGCGCCGCGATGTTGGCGCTATGCAGCACCTTGCGCAGCTGCGTGTTCATGCCCACCTGCAAGGTGAGGCCGAGGCCGGCGACGATGCCCAGCATCCAGGAAAGGCCGCGCATGCTAACTACCCCGCAGCCGCCGCAGCAGGTTCAGGCCGGCGGGAAAGCGCGCGACGGCCAGCACGAGACGCCAGAACGCCCGCTTCGCGAGGCCGGCCTGACGTTGTGGCACGACGGCGAAAACCTGCGCGCGCACGTCGCGGTGTCGCGCATCGCCGCGGGCGGTGTCGACGGGAAGTACGGGCTCGGACATGCGGCGCAGCATATCCCATGGCCGCCCCTCAGACGGCGGCGGTTTCCATTTCCCAGGTAGTCAGTGGCGAGCCTCGCCTCACCCAGAACCCCACGCCGCTGGGACGAAAGTAGCGCCGCAGGCGCTTGCCATACCACTCGGCTTCGCGCAGATGCACATCGCGATCGGTACGCGTCCGGTCGCAGTTCTCGCGCCAGTCCCGGCCGGTCAGCGCAGAGAGATAGAGCACGCCGCGCGTGAGACGCGCGAGGTTGGCCAGCGCGCGCGTGGCGGTGTAGTCGTCGAGGTACTGCAGGACGTCGTAGCAGACCACGAGGTCGAACGGATCATCGACGTAAGTGGAGAGCGACCCCTGCTGCCACCCGAAACGCTGGCACAGGTATTCGCTGTACTCGAGGCCCAGATACGTCGCGCGTGGAAAGGCGCGCTGCAAGGGCTTGCGCAGCAGGCCGACGCCGCAGCCCGCGTCCAGCATGCGCCGCACGGGCAGGCCGATGTGATCGGCGTATGCCGAGATCAGCCGCGCGCGGGCGTTCATCTCGGCCCGCGACACCACCGCGGTCCGCGGGTCGAAGTAGAAACGCTGGTAGTAATCCCTGTTGAATCGCGTGCTCATGCCAGCGGCGCGCGCTTGAGGGAGCGCCGCACGAAGATGCCACCGATCATCGACACGAGACCGATGCCTGCGGCGATGCTCGCGCCCAGCCAGTTGTCGAAGAACGTGGCGATGCGGATCTTCATGGGGTCGGCGAGCTGGTACTGCACCGGGACCTCGCTGCCCACCGGTATGCGCTGCGAGGTGTAGTCCATCTGCCCGGCCACGGTGTTGATGTCGCCACTTTCGGTGGTGTAGCGCACGCGCGGACGGTAGCGTGTCTCGCCATCCACGTCGTGCTCGAAGTAGCTAACCACCGTACCCGTGGTGGCCACCGCCTTCGATGCGAAATCCACCGACTGCCAGGCGAGGTATCCGCCTAACAACAGGCACACCAGGCCGAGCGCGAGCAACAGCCGCGCGGAAAGTCCGACGATTCGTACGGCAAGCTGCATCCGGGGGACCTGTCACACTCTTCGAGTTGCGGCCGGGCGGCCGGAAAATTAGAGTGCGAGTCTAATCGATTGGGGAGCGTGATGACCGAGGCTGAAAAGAAGGGGTCCAAGTGGCCGTGGATTCTGGTGCCGGTTGGCGCGATCAGCCTGTTCTTCGTCCTGCGCTACTGCCAGCAGCACGTTCCTCCCGCCGGGCAGCTGCAGCCAGCGGATGCGACGCCGGTGGAGCCGGCGCCGCAATAGTTTCGCCGCTTCAACGGTTCTTCAGGTTGAACGTCACCTTGAGCCGATGCCACTGGGCATAGGGCTCGCCGTCGCGCATCGCCGGCAGCATCCGCCACTTGCGCTTCGCCTCGTCGATGGCCGATTGATCGAGCGTGGGTGACCCCGCGCTCTTGATCACGCGGACGTCACCGATGCGTCCGCTGGGCAGCACGTAAACCTCGATTTCAGCCGTGCCCTCGTTGCCCTGGCGTATGTCGCTCAGCGGATAGGCCGGCTGCGACAACGGGTGGCGCGAGTCCATGCGGACTCCGGTGAGCTGCAGGGTGCGTGCGGGCGGCACGACTTCCTGGATGATCGGCGGATGGTCGTTCACCACCGCGGCGACCCGGGAGTCGGTTTCCGCAGGCTCGGTGGGCACGGGCTCGGGCGTGGGCACGTATACCTTAGGGTCGTATTGCTGGGGCTGCGGAATCGTCGGCGGCGGATCGGGCGGCTCGGGCTGTTCGATGATCCGGATATCGGGCGGCGCCACCTCGACCAGGGGCGGCACGATTCCGAGGCTGCTGGCGATGAGGTAGAACGCGGCCACGTGCATGCCCGCCACGATGCTCATTCGACCTAATGCGCCCATGGGGCGCTTTTCGAGTGCTTGCGTGGTCATTTGACCCTCCGTACGCGATGCCGAGTGACGCGACGTTTGAAGAGTCAACGCGGTGCCGGGCGCCGGCGGGTTATCCGGCTTTCCTTAAGGTTTTCGTCCACGCATTGAACGTCGCGTGCCCGGGGTGGCGCCTGTACAATCGCGCCCCTTTTATGAGCCGCCGCCAGCCAAAAGTAGGCTTCGTGAGTCTCGGGTGCCCAAAGGCGCTCGTGGATTCCGAACGCATCATCACGCAGTTGCGAGCCGAGGGTTACCAGGTGGCGCCCGACTACGGCTCCGCCGACGTGGTCGTGGTGAACACCTGCGGATTCATCGACTCCGCCGTCGACGAATCGCTGGATGCCATCGGCGAGGCACTGGAACAGAACGGCAAGGTCATCGTCACGGGGTGTCTGGGCGCGCGGCCCGAGCGCATTCTCGAGCGGCACCCCCGGGTGTTGAAGGTGACCGGTCCGCACGCTTATGAAGATGTGCTGGGCGCGGTGCATGAACACCTGCCGCCGAAACACGATCCGTTCGTCGACCTGGTGCCGCCGCAGGGCATCAAGCTCACGCCGCGTCACTACGCCTATCTCAAGATCTCCGAAGGCTGCAACAACAAGTGCAGCTTCTGCATCATCCCCTCGATGCGCGGGTTGTTAGCCTCGCGTCCCATCGACGAAGTGCTGCGCGAAGGCGAGAAGCTGGCGCGCGCGGGGGTGAAGGAACTGCTGGTGATCTCGCAGGACACTTCGGCTTATGGCGTCGACCTCCGCTATCGCGCCGCCGAGTGGCGTGGCCAGAAATACGAAACCCGCTTCTTCGATCTCGCGAAGGGGCTGGGTGAACTCGGCATCTGGGTGCGCATGCACTACGTGTATCCCTACCCGCACGTGGACGATGTGATCCCGCTGATGGCCGAGCGCAAGGTGCTGCCCTACCTCGACATCCCGTTCCAGCATGGCAGCCCGTCGGTGCTCAAGCGCATGAAGCGGCCCGGGTTGGTCGACAAGACGCTGAACCGCATCAAGGCCTGGCGCGAGGTGTGTCCGGATCTGACGATTCGTTCGACCTTCATCGTCGGTTTCCCGGGCGAGACCGAAGCCGAGTTCGAAGAGTTGCTGGACTGGCTGGACGAAGCGCAGCTCGATCGCGTGGGCGCCTTCAAGTATTCGCCCGTGGAAGGCGCGCCCGCCAATGACATCGCGCCGCATGTGCCGCCCGACGTGCAGGAAGAGCGGCTCGCGCGTTTCATGCAGAAGAGTGCGGCCATCAGCGCGGCCAGGCTCGCGGCCAAGGTGGGTCAGCGCATGCAGGTGCTGGTCGATGCCATCGAGGACAACACGGCGATCGCCCGCAGCATGGCCGATGCGCCGGAGATCGACGGCGTGGTCCTGATCAAGCGCGGCGGCAAGCTCGTGGCCGGCGAGTTCGTGGACGTGGAGATCACGGCGTCGAGCGACCACGACCTCGAAGCGAAGGTCGCGCGGGCCAACTAGTGGCGCTGAAACGGGCAACCCCGGATGGGTGGCCGTTGGGCGTTCAGTTGCGCGAGGCCCTGGGCAAGTCGTCCTCGTCGGACTCGGGCAGGTCCGCGTCATCATCCGAGGGCTTGAGATCGGGGTGTTCGCGCGCCACCCGTTCGATGATTTCGACGTCGAACGCGGTGATGACCTTGGCGATGCCGCGCTTGTAGCCGGCGAATTCCTCGGGGCTGACCGCCGCTTCCACCGGCTCCAGCGTGGAAATCAGCTGATCGATCTGGCTGTTCACCAGCGCGACGATCTGTTCGGCAATCTTGCGGTCCATCGCTCTGCCCCCGCTATTCGACCGTGACGGATTTGGCCAGGTTGCGCGGCTGATCCACGTCGGTGCCCTTGAGGATGGCGACGTGATACGCGAGCAACTGCAGCGGCACGGTGTACACCGCCGGCGCCTGGAAATAGCTCACGTGCTTGGGCATCTGGATCACGGTGACGCCTTCCGACGCCGTGATGCCGGATTCCGGATCCGCGAACACGATGAGCTCGCCGCCTCGGGCGCGCACTTCCATGAGATTGCTCTTGAGCTTCTCGAGCAGGTCGTTGTTGGGCGCCACAGTGATGACGGGCATGTCCGCGTCCACCAGCGCCAGCGGCCCATGCTTGAGCTCGCCTGCGGCATAAGCCTCGGCATGGATGTACGAGATTTCCTTCAGCTTGAGCGCGCCTTCCATGGCGATGGCGCTGAGCGCGCCGCGGCCGAGGAACAGCGCATGCTGCTTGTCGGCGAAACGCTTGGCGAGGTCGTAGATCACCGGGTCGAGCGTGAGCGTCTTCTCGATGACCGAAGGGATCTCGATGAGCCGCTGCACCAGGTTGCGCTCGCGCTCGGCGTCGGCCGTGTGGTGCTTGGCCAGCGCGATGACCAGCATGCTGAGCGCGGTCAGCTGGGTGGTGAAGGCCTTGGTCGACGCCACGCCGATCTCGGGGCCGGCACGCGTGAGCATGACCAGCTCCGATTCACGCACCAGCGAACTCTCGGGCACGTTGCAGATGGCCAGCGACGAGAGATACCCGGCCTGTTTGGCGAGGCGCAGCGCCGCGAGCGTGTCGGCGGTCTCGCCGGACTGTGAAATGGTGACGAACAGCGAATTGCGCGGCACCACCGGGTTTCGATAGCGGTATTCGCTGGCGATCTCCACCGTGCAGGGCAGCTTGCACATCTGTTCGATGAAATAGCGGGCCACCACGCCGGAGTGGTAGCTGGTGCCGCAGGCCACGATGTGCACGTGTTCGACGCGCTTGAAGATATCGGTGGCCGTGGGGCCGAAGGCCTGCTCCAGCAGGCGGCCATTGGCCACGCGCTCGGCCAGCGTATCGGCGACGGCGCGCGGTTGCTCGTGGATCTCCTTGAGCATGAAGTGCCGGTACTGGCCCTTCTCGGCGGCGTCGGCGGACAACTCGCTCTCGCGGATCGGCCTGTCTACCGTGTCGCCGGATTTGCTGAGCACCTTGATGGAAGTGCGGCGGATGTCGGCGACATCGCCCTCTTCGAGGAACATGAAGCGGCGCGTGACCGGCAGCAGCGCGGCCACGTCGGAGGCGACGAAGTTCTCGTCTACCCCTAAGCCCACGACCACGGGGCAGCCTTCGCGCGCCAGGATGATCCGCTCGGGTTCGGATTCGCTGACCACGGCCAGCGCGTAGGCGCCTTCGAGCTCGGCCACGGTCGCGCGCACCGCCTTGAACAGGTCTTTCTGCGCCTGCATGTGATGATGCACGCGATGCGCGATCACCTCGGTGTCGGTCTCGGAGGTGAACTTGTAGCCGGACTTCTTCAGCTCTTCGCGCAGCTCCTCGTGATTCTCGATGATCCCGTTGTGGACGATGGCGAGACCGTCGTGCGAGATGTGCGGGTGCGCGTTGCGCTCCGAAGGCACGCCATGCGTGGCCCAGCGCGTGTGCGCGATGCCCACCTTGCCGTGCGTCGGGTCCGCCTCGATGGCGTCCTGGAGCACCTTCACCTTGCCGACCGTACGCAGGCGCTTGAGCTTGGCCGTGCCGTTGAGAACCGCGATGCCGGCGGAGTCGTAACCGCGGTACTCGAGCCGGCGCAGTCCCTCCATCAGGATGGGGACGACATTGCGCTCAGCGATGGCTCCGACGATTCCGCACATTTAGAGGTGTCCAGATTTTGGGGGCGCTAGTTTGCCTGACAGGGCTTCAATATCGGAGTGGGAAAAGCCCCTCAAAGGGCGGTTCTGATATCCCATTCACAATGGTTCGGCAATTGGGCGGAAAAGTATTATAGATCAGTACCTTATATGCCCCATCCGGGGGCAGGAAGCGGCCCTCGGGTCAGGGAACGCTCATGTCTACATGCGCTCGAAACGCGGGTCGAACCGACAGCCGCTGGTAGTACCCATGGACCGCGTCGAGCGGTGGCCGCTCGATGGGGCTCAGCAACCAGCGGTGGATGGACAGGCCCAACACCACGTCGGCCAGCGTGAAGAACTCGCCGGTGATGAATTGACCGCCGTGCGCGAAATGGTTGTCCAGGATGCGCATGTGCCGGTGCCAGCTCGCGATGCTCTCGGCAATATCGCGCGCCTGGGTGTATTCGGGGTGACGGCGTACCAGCGCAAGGAAAGCGTAGCGCCAGGAGGCGTTGAGCTCGGTGGCCTGCCAGTCCATCCACTGATCCACCTGCGCGCGCAGCCGCGCATCCTCCGGCAGCAGTGTCGATCGAGGTTGTTTGCCGGCGAGGTACCGGCAGATGGCGTTCGATTCCCAGAGCACGAAGTCACCGTCCTGAATGACGGGCACCATGGCGTTGGGATTACGCGCCAGCAGCGCAGCGTCCGACTCGACGTGTTCGAACGGCAGGTCCAGCTCCGCGCAGGTCCACAGCACCTTGCGGACGTTGATCGAGGAAGCCCTGCCGAGAACCTTGAGCGCCATGACTATTGCTTGCGCTCGATGCTCTTGATGCGGCCATCCACAATGGTGACCACGATGGGCGGCGCGGTGGTGCCGCGGTCGTAGGTCCAGGTCTCGACCGTCATCTCACCGGTCTTGTACATGGCGCCGGTGGTGTAGTTGCGTGACAAGACGTCCTCGATGCGCGTCTCGCGAGTCGCGGGCTCGCCGCACTTGGACAGAAGCTCGGACACGGGCAGATCCGTGGTAGCCAGCCACTTGCCGCAGCGGAAATTGTCGGCCTGCGCGCTCGCGCAGAACAGGACGGCCGTCGCGGTGGCAAACGGGAATCTCATGGAGCGATGTTAGCACCGCGCTGCGCCAGCAGCGCGCGCAGCAGCGAACGATGACAGCGCGCCTCCTCCTGGCAGTAACAACCCACCGAGAAGTTAGCGTGCCGGGACAACGCCGCCAGCGCATCCAGTGCCTGGCTGGCCGCGGGCACGCGCATTTCCGCCAGGTATTTGCGGGAGAACGCGGCCCATAGTTTGTCGGCGCGCGCCGCGTTCTTCGTGGACTGTGACTCGAGGCCCATCTTCATGGTCGCGGGCGAAGGCGCCAGCAGCGGAAACCAGACGTCATACCAGTCGAGGCGCGCGAAATCCTTTTTCGCGACGCCGCGCGGAGGCCGTCGGACCGTACCCAACCTCGTGCCTTCGCCGCTGGCTCGCGCCGACCCCAGGCGAACGATGCGCACCGTCATCGATTCTTCTCCATGAAAACCAGCGTGACCGCGGACGACACCACTGTCTCGTGCGAGCGAGCATAGCCCAGCCGCTGGTACAGCCGGATGTTGCCCTCGCTGCGATGGCCCGTGAACAGCTGGAATCGCGTGGCGTCGGGGAAGGCGCGCTCGACCTCGCGCATCAGCAGGGTGCCGATACCCTGGCCCTGCGACTCCGGATGCACGACGAGACGGCCCACATGGCAGAGGCCGTGGGCTTCGCGCGCGCGAACCGAGCCCACCAGCCGCGTGCCATCCAGCGCGCGCAGCACGACCGAATCGGCGAACTCCGCGTTCAGCGACGCCAGGGTTTGTGTGAGCGGAGGCAACGTCCAGTCGCCGTACAGCCTGGCCTCGGATTGATAGGCCAGCTTCTGAAGGTCGAGAATGTCGGCGGCATGCGCGACTCCGGCGCGTTCGACACGCACCGCCGGCGGCGGCGCTTCCTTGCACATGGGCAGGAAGGGAATGGTGAGGCCATCACCCAGCGGCCATTCGATGCGTGCGCTGCCGGCGTATCCGCGCGCCTGGTACAGACGTACGCCCGGAAGCGTCGCCATCATCTCGAATCGCCGGAACCCGAACATCACGGCTTCACGTTCACAGCGTTCGAGCAACAGCGTACCCAGGCCGCGCCGCGCGAAATCCGGGTGGATGAAGAAGGCACGGATCTTCGCCGCATCTCGAGCGGGGTCGAGTTCCGTGGCATCGCGGCCCGCGCGGGCATCGCCGCCAAACAAGGTGCGGCGACGGCTCCAGCCACCGCAGCCGGCGATGCGTCCGCCGCATTCGATGACGAAGTAGCTGCCGTCGCGTATCAGCTGGGTGTCGACGCCGAATGCGCCGCGCAACGCGCCTTCCACCTGTTCGGGCGTGTAGTCGCCGCGGCTGAGCTCGCGCGCCGACGCCGCGATCACCGAGCGCAGGGCGTCGACGTCCGCCATGGACGCGCGCCGCAGGCTGACCGCCGCGCTGGACACTAGTTAGTCAGCGGCAGGCAGAGCTCGCAGGTGAAGACACCTGTGCGAATGTCGTAGCTCGCGCCGCGCGGATAATGTTCGAGGGGGCACCGCTGCTGGTCGAGCCGCATGCCCGGAGTCGCGCGTACCGCGCCGAGAAACTCGTCCCAGGACTTGCCGATGTCCGCGCCCGTGCCCTTGAAGGGGGTGACCGCGTACCTGCCGCCGGCGATCGTGGTCTCTTCGGCGTCGGGCAACCTGAGGCCGGCGGGAAGTTCGACGCAGGCGTCGTAGCGGCATTTCCCGGGCGCGGTGTCGCGTGGATCGTCGAGCGTCACTCCATAACGCGGGCAATCGATGAGTCCGTTGTCGGCCAGCCAGGGCGCGACGCTCGCGCGCCAGAAGCGCGTGAGTGGCTCGCCCAAAACGCCCGTGTACCGCAGATACGCCACCTGGACCGGCTGCCTGTCGATCACCGTGATCTTCACGCCGCCAGTGTACGCGCTCATTTTTTTCCGCCCAAGGCGAAGGTTTGCAGGGGCTGCCAGATACCCGTGGTGTTTTCGATGAGGACCATTTCCTCGCAGCGGGCACGCACGCCGGCGCCCGGCAACGCGATGCGCAGTTCGACTTCGATCTCGCACAGTTGCGGTTCATCGCCGTGCGCGATGGTGACATGCGGCACCACCACGTCGAACTTGCCCGAGAAGGGCGGGTAGTCGGGAAACATGCGGTGCACGCCGTTCGTCAGCGCGGCGAAGGAGTCGCCCGGATCCGGCGCGAGATACAGCGAGGAAGGAAACCGGCGCAGCTCGCGCAGGCGGTAGTCGAAGCAAGGCACGCTGTCCGCGACGCCGCGCAGCAGGGACAGCACGCCGTCGTCGATCTGCGAGGGCTCCATGAATGGATAGAGCACCGTGACATGCGCCGGCACGTTACGACGCGCCGGCGGGTCGAAACGCTGCCGGTGATGCCCGATGTACGATTCCGCTTCGGGTACACGGCAGATGAGCGCGGATTCAGGCAACGCGGTTTCCGCAGCCCTGGGGTTTCAAGACGCGAATGGTGGATGCCGGATCCTTGGCCAGTTTCCCGGCCGGCCGCCGCGGCCGCCGCAACAACTCGCCACCGCAATTCGGGCATTTTCCCTTGAGCGCGTCGTGTGCGCAGGACTCGCAGAAGGTGCACTCGTAGGTGCAGATGTAGGCTTCGGCGCAGTCGCCGGCAAGATCGCGGTCGCAACACTCGCAGTTGGGTCGCAGTTGCAGCATGGTCAAGAGCATCCTTCCACGTAGTTGAGATGTTCCCAGGGGCCGGACTGGATGGCGGTCACTTTGCCCGATGACGTTTCGAAGCGCATGCCCAGCGCGCCATCCGACGACCGGTACGTGATGGTGCGGCCTCGTTCATCGTACTTGTGAGGCTGCACGTCGAGCCGCGCGCCATACAGCCGGGTCAATTCAGCCTCGCTACTGCCGATGCGGGCGCCGGAGAGCGTGTGCAGCGTGGAGGCGCGCACGAGTTCGATGCGCACGACGCGTCCGCCGATGATCATGAGCTGGAACTCGGCGCCTTTCTCGCCCTGCCGATACGCCAGGTACCAGCATTCTTCCGCCGCATGCCTGCGCTCCATGCCGGAGAAATCCGCGAGGCGCACCACCTGTTCGACCGTCATGCCGGCACGCACGGGGCCGAGACTGCCCAGCCCCAGGCACCACGTGCCCGCGCCGGAGGCCAGTCCCGCGATGCCCAGCGCTGCCAGCGCGAGCGCCGCATTCCTCATGGGGTGCTTCACGCGCGGAGCCTCGCGGCGTCCACCTTGCCTAACAACCACTGCAGGCCGGCCAGGTGCTGTTGATCATGACTGCAGAGGTAGTGGACCAGCGCGCGCAATGACACGGGGCCGTAACCTTCGAAGGTTGCGCGGCGATCGAGTTTGCCCTCGTCGAGGCCACGCAGCAACGCCACGGTGACCGCGCGTGCGCGCCGGAAATCCGCGAAGACCTCGGCGGTGTCGGCGCGGCCGTAGTCCCTCTCGCGCGCCACGGCCTCGCTGTCGATGGACGGCAGCAACGGGTTGTCCTCGTTCAACGTGCGCGCGAATCGCTGGTGGTAACCCTCGACCTCGATGTCGCGCACGTGGCAGACCTGCTCGATGGCCGTGAAAGGTTCGCTGGGGACGCCGTCCCAGGACGGCGGCGCCCAATGGACGAATTCGCGCGGAAACGCGGCGTAATGCTTCTCGAGCTCGGCGGGAAAAGCTTCGAGAGCCGACAGGGTGACGGGATTCATGGCGGAATACATGCCGGCGATTCTCTCTCAGAACGCCGCGGAACCGAATCGCTCCAGCAACGCGGCGTCCGTGTGGCCCAACGGATCCGGGTGCCCGGCCGTGGTCCAGGATGAAATGCCCGCCACCTCGTCGCTGTCGATCCTCACCAGGGAAGTGACAGTGCCGTGGTAAACGGCGCCAAAATGGGTCGCGCCATCGTGAACCTCGACGAGTCCCAGCCATCGTAGCGCATCGACCGCGGCACCGGCTTCCTCGGCCAGCTCACGGGCCGCCGCTTCGCGGGGAGATTCGCCGGGATCGATGAGTCCGCCCGGCAGTTCCCAGACCTTGCGGTAGAGGTTGAACACCAGCACCACGCCGGAAGGGCGATGCGCCAGCACCACGGCGAATCTGGCCTGACCCACGCGCGAATG
>JAQSWD010000031.1 GCA_029266835.1 Steroidobacteraceae bacterium | reverse complement strand
CGATCGATTTTCCTATCGGAATTGCAGCGCAGAAATCGTCCGCGGTGCCGCAGCTATTGGCTCTGTGGCGCAGGAGGCTACTTTCTCGGCTTCTTCACGGCCCTTTGCGGGAGATCGGCGATCGCCGCGACTACTGCCGCGGTGGAGAAGGTAGTGTTGCGCCATCTCGAACAGCAGCTCGCGGTGCTGGGCGGCTCTGATCCGCAAGCGTCCGCTGCAATTTCGGCCATCATCTCGGACGAGAAGGAGCATCACGATCGCTCGGAGGCACATGCCAGGAGTGGCTGGTTCTGGCCAAAGGTAATAACGCCACTGGTTGCTCTCTCAACCGAATTCGTCATTTGGTCGGGAATGCGGTTGTGACGCGCAACACTTCGTTCGGGTGGATGCGTGAGTAATGAAGTGCCATTAATAATTGCCGGCGTGCGCGCGGCTCAACTCAACCGTTAGGCATCCTGCTCGTGGAACGGGGACGCGGCGGTGTCGAATTCGAGGACTTGGCGATAGGTGAAGGTGCTATTGCTGGGCGCGGGTCCGATGTTGAAGTTGTTTACACGCTTTCATTGAATCGAGGTGACATTGTGCAGGCGGATCAGCCTTACGCCTTCAGGATCGGGAAGCGCGCAGTGGTCGCAGGCCTTGAGTATGGGGTCGAGGGAATGCGGGTCGGTGGTGAGCGCAGGATCAGGGTGGGGCCGCATCTAGGCTACCGTGATCAGCAGGTGCCAGGCGTCCCGGCCAACGCGGTACTCGAGTTTCACGTAAGGCTTGTCAAAGTGACGACGCACGGCCCGGGCGCGGATGCCTAACACCGCATTGGAGCGGACGCATGAGAGATAAAGTGCCAGGCTCATACCGCGCCGCGCGCGCCGCTCGACTCAACCGTCATGCGGCACTCACGCTTGGCACAGACTGAGAGCCGGGGATCATGAACCAAGACGCCATATTCCAACCATTCTTTGCCACCATGTTTCTGACGTTGGTGGTGTGGATCTACATGTACGGACGGCGCCTTCCATTCATCTTCTCGAGCGGCCTTGACCCGAAGCAGATGACGCCACTTGAATTGGCTCGAGTGTCTCCGCCCCAGGTGTCCACGCCGTCAGATAATTTAAAGAACCTGTTTGAGCTGCCCACCGTCTTCTATGCGATCGTCTTGTATATCTATGTCACCCGCCAGGTCGACGCGACCTTCGTGGGCGCGGCTTGGGGGTTCTTCCTGTTCCGGGCGCTGCACAGCGTGGTGCATTGCACGTTCAACTTCATTCCGCTGAGATTTGTGCTGTACGTGATCTCTGCAGCCGCGCTTTGGTTCATGGTGCTTAGGGCCGCATTGTCGGCTTGGCGATTCGTCAATTGAAAGCGACATCACTGAGGAGAGCCTATGGCTGACGCAGAGACAACGGCATCCAAGCCGGAGACGGGAAATCATGGTGTCCAGCTGGGTATTGGAACCCTCATTATCATCGCGTTGATTGTGACGATGTGTTCGGGACGTGGCGAAATGGAGAAGATTCAAAAGGACACGGCCCAAATCAAGCAGCAGCTCGCTGTAATGGAAGGGAAGCTCGACGCTCTCGCGGCTCAAGAAAGCGCGACCGCCGCTACGAGTACTCCAGGCGCAACCGCGCCCGCGACAGAAGCGGTCGAATCGACCTCGGTAATTCCGTAGACGAGCCTCCCGTCCACTCAGAGGGCCTAACTTCGAATGAACGACATTACCGTGATGGTTTCGTATCGCCTGCAGCCAGGGCAAGTGCAAACAGCCTTGAGCGCTATTCGTTCGCTGGTTTCCAGTGTCCTGACGACAGAGCCTGACTGCAAGGGAATCGAGATACTCCAGGAACACTCCGATCAAACGCGCGTCACGCTGTTGGAGCGGTGGACAAGCCGAGACGCGTTCCTGGGGCCGCACATGCAGCAGCCGCACATTCACGCTTTCATTCGGGAGGCGGAATCGTTCCTGGGTGGTCCACCAGAAATTTCGTTCTGGCGAGCCACAGCCTGATGGCTCCGGATGGTTCTACTTGTCACTCACTTGAGAACTCGCCGCAATGATCTGTCCGATCTGCAATAGCCGACTGCCCGCGAGGTTCGCGTTGGTAACGTCCCTGAACACCGTTGTATGTGGGGGCTGCAAGACTGGCCTTCGGCCAACACTTGAGTCGGCAGGCGCTGTGGCGCGCAAGACCTTTTACCCATTCGCTGCGCTGGGGGTGGCGTTGGGAAGCGGGGGTGTGACGTATGGGCTCTCTACTGGCCGGTGGGCGCCGCTTTGGTATGCGTTGTCCTTCGGGATGACAGCGGCGATTGCAGTTTCGTGGCGGATTGCGACGAAACTCTACGAGTTCGAGAGAGCGTAGGCGCGGTTGGTCGCATGTGCCGTCTGACACTTCTTTGGAGCGGACGCGCCATCCATGAAGTGACCAGCTCTGACGCTGGTGCGCGCGCCGCTCAGCTCAACCGTTAGGCGTCGTGGACGTTTCTATGTACATCAAGCGCCTCTACGCTGCGTTCGCTGGTGCGCCGCGACCCAGCGCGAAGGAAATTACGCCTCATCGGTGCGGAGAATGCGACGAAGTGGCATCGCGCTTGGCACCACATGAGCACGACGAAGTCCCGGATGAGGACATGTACTGGCTGGGCGATAGCCTTCCGTTGCTGAGCCCGAAAGCCTTTCGCTACTATCTGCCTGGTTTTGTCGCGTTCTCGTTGACCCATCGGGAATCGAGCTTGGACGCCCTAATCAACTACAACCTGGCTCCATCACCTTCGCTGGATGAGGGCGATCGGAATCGATTCGCATACTTTTCTCCGGAAGAGCGCGAGGTCATGGCCGAATTCGTTGGGTATCGGTCAAGTCTTGAAGGCGCCGAGTTCGATCGGCAGTACCTCGATCAGGCGGTTCGGTACTGGCGCGCGACGCCTAACACCTCGTTCGGGCGGACGCGTGAAAGATAAGGCGCCAAGTTCATACCCTGGCGTGCGCGCCGCTCGACTCAAAAGTTAGGCGCCACCCTGTGCCACAGTCCGAGGTTCGAATCGTTGTTCCAGAACCGCATTACACGCTATTCGACGCGACTCGAGATGGCATGCCAGAGGTCATTGTGGTGAATGACGCGCTCTTGGCATTCCCGCATGCGGAGATTTTCCCCTGGTACCTGCGGATTACGCTCGAGGCTCACAATTTGATCGAGAACGGTATGCCGTCCGGATCAGAGAGCAAGCTACTCTTTGAAATTGGTGACGAGATCGAGGCCGCAGTCCTGTCGGGTCGGACTGACCATGGCGGCGTGAACGCGTTGTTCTTGGCGAGAAGCACTTGGAACGAACTACGGGAGCTGCGATTTCAAGTTCACAATCCAGAAATTGCCCACGTTGCACTGCAGGAACTGTTGAACGGAAGAGACTGGGAGCGACCGTGGGACTACGAAATGTTCTCGGATCCGAAGTGGGAAAGGGCTGGTTACGTGTTTCAGCTGTTTCCTTTAGCTCGTGGTCGTGACGCCTGACCCCTTGCTCGAGCTGACGCGTGAAAGACGAAGTGCCAAGCTCGACCTGCGGAATGCGCGCCGGTCAACTCAGTCGTCGGGCCAAGATAGTGCGTGTACTCAGGCTTGTCCTGAGAATGGTTGGCTATGTCGTCATCTGGATCGCAATGGTCTTGGCTTTCGGCTTACTGGCGGCCCTGCTGCCGGGTCTGTGGTGGCTTGCGCAGCCGGGCTCCGGGGCCTTCGATCTTGGAATAGTCAGCCTTTTTGCCGGATTCATAGGGCTGTTCATCGGCATGTGGCCAGCGGTCCTGGGCGTGGAGTGGCTGGTTCAGAGAAATGACCGCCGCGCACGAGAATCGCAGTCCGGTCAAGGCACCAGTAGCTGCGTGCGCTCCGATCGGCTCAACCGTTGGTCGTCGCTCATGCGTTTCCTGTTCCAATCACTTGCCGCATTCGTCGTATCTGCGCCTGCGCTCGCCTGCAGCCCTCTGTTCTCCGAAGGCTTCACATCGCCCCCCGTGAGAACAAATGCACGCGTGCTGAAGGCCCCGAAGGTCAGGGTAGAAACCTTCATCGCTGGTATGCCTGCGCTTGAGCCAGGCGACAGCTGCGAGGGGACGGCGATCCTGGTGATCGCCGTTGAGATGCCGCGGGGATCGCCTGGACGCTTGGGCTTTGAAATTCGCCAAATCTCGGGAACAGCAGCGCCCGGCTACATGCCAGATTACGCATTGATGCCGCGTCGAACCTCCGACGGCCACTACGCCATCTACTATGCATGGACAGAACTGCCTCGTGATCCAGACGGACACGTGCGTTGGAATCTTGAAATTGTCGCGGTGAGCCGAGACGGCCGCAGAAGTGCGCCGGTGCCGCTGCGCGTCGCAAGTGACGGATAACAAATTGTTGGAGCGGTCGGGTGATAGATAGAGCGCCAAGCCCATGCAAGAGGGGTCGCGCCGCTCAACTCAACTCGAAGGTGGAGATGAGCAAGTGGCGCATGGCGGAGACGCCGCGCGTCGTCATGTTCAGCCAGGAGGACGAAGAGGAATTACGAAACTACCACTCAGATCCGTTTTGCTCTCCCAGGCAGCTTACGTTTCGAAAGGAGGCTGGCGCGTGGACTGCGGCTCAAGTCGGCTTTGAGATGTGTATGTAATGGCAGCTTCGCAACACATCGCTGCATCGAACGCATGAGGATAGGGCGCCTGGCTGAAAGGTCGGCGCGCGCGCCGCGCAGTTCAAACATTGGACGGAGCGCAAGCGCTGTCATCGAGTCTGCGCTAACATTCTCGAGTGTCCGCACCGAATCCTGAAACTGGCTGGTCCCCGTCTCCCTGCACGCTTGTCTTGCTACTCATCGCCGTACTCCTGACTGTGATTGCGGCCTTCGTCGGAATAACGACCGGCTTGGGATTCGCACACGCAGACGTGCGAGGACATCGCCTGACGGGCGGGCTGGAAGGGCTGTTCCTCGCCGCACTCGCCGTCGCGGCCCTTGGCGGCGGCGCGGTGACGATTGGGCTCTGGCGTGGGCGCGCCTGGGCAGTGCCAGTGCTCGCGGCCATCTGGCCTGCCTTCGCACTCGTCTGTCTAGTGCTCGATCGGGTCACCCCGACGCCAGGGCCGGGCCGACCGCTCTGGTTTTATCTGATCGCCATCGGCCTGCTGCCCGCAGCGGCAGTGGTCCTGCTCGGGCGCGGACGACGCGCGGATGAACGCATGGGCGATTTGATGTGGCCATCTGACACCTGATCGAGCGGGAGCGGGTCAGTGGCTGCGCGCTGAGGCGGCCGCGTATGGGGCAGGAACATGTCGCTTTTCACATCCAAACTATCGCGCCTAAAAGAAAGAGTGTCGAGATCAAGCCGAGCGATTCTCCTCGCGGTCCTCCTCCTGCCTGCCTCGGATGCATCGAGCGCGGACAAATTCGTCGAAGTCTGGAAGGGGAAAGGGGAATTCGGTTCGCAGATGGTTCTCAGGTTGCTCAAGCCCCTTCCCGCAGAGCCCTCGGAAGGATGGCTTAACTCACCGGAGGGTTCCGATGCCGGCGATGGTGACTTTCACGCCAGCCGAAGGAAGCCTGCAAGGTTTGAAGTGAAGCGGGGGCCTATCGTTTTTCAGGCTGAAAAGCATGGGAAGTATTCCGCGGGACGGTACTCGTGGCGCGACGGTGTACTTAAGATATGCATGCTCAGCTTCTCGCCTGGCGAGTTCGACGGCCGCGCCGGAATTCCGATTCGTGTCGACTACAATCTTTGCGCCACGATGAGCAAGGTGGAGAAATAGTGCGTTCGGCCGACAGTTAGAGCGCAATATGGAATCCATGGGCCTGTTCGCCCGCCTTGCAAAGCCTATGTCGGTATGAGGGCATGCAGCGACTGTGCTATATCCGTGGTTTTCGGGGCGGGATGCCAGGACCTTGCCCACAAGTTGGGACACGCGTGAACCGGTGAAAAAGTGACGATGCGATTTCTCGAACTCCGCATTCCGCCGCCCATCATTGGGCTGGTCGTCGCCGCAGGCATGTGGGCGCTCGCGCATGTCCCACCGGTCGTGCAGTTGCCAAGGCTCGTGCGGCTGTCGGCGGCGCTGGCGCTGGCCGCGGTTGGAGCCGCGGTCGCAATCGGTGGCGTGGTGTCTTTTCGCCGCGCCAGGACCACGGTGAATCCTCTGAAGCCGGAGACAACCGCCACCTTGGTATCCACCGGTGTGTACTCGTTCACGCGCAACCCGATGTACCTGGGCATGGCGCTGGTCCTGGTCGGCTGGGGCGCCTATCTATCGTCCGCTTGGTCCCTGGTCGGCCCGATGTTGTTCGCGTTGTACATTACGAGATTTCAGATCATTCCGGAGGAGCGCGTGCTGGAAAGGTTGTTCGGCGAACCCTTCGCCGAATACAAGGGGCGTGTTCGTCGCTGGCTGTGACATGAAGAAGACACTTTCCAAAGAAGAATCGGCGCGCTCGCCGGAGGCCCAGCTTCGGTCGCTGAACGAGAGGCTCGACCCGAAGCAACAGAAGCTGGTTCGCTCGATTCGGGCTGCCGTACGCAAGCGCTTCCCGACGGCCAATGAGCTGGCATACGACTATTCCAGCTTCTTCGTCATTGCCTATTCGCCCACCGACCGCGGCGTCGACGCCATCGTGTCCATCGCGGCGCGTGCGGATCGAGTCGACCTGTATTTCAACAATGGGCCAAGGTTGCCAGACCCGAAGAAACTTCTGCTGGGGTCCGGGAAACAGGTTCGCTACGTCAGGCTGGAGAAGGCGGCGCAACTGGCGCATCCGGATGTGAAGGCGTTCATTGCGGCGGCGATCGATCTCTCGGCTGTGCCGTTGCCTGGCAAGGGCAAAGGCACGCTCATCATCAAGACGAACAAGGCCGGCGCTGCTAAGAAGCGTCCACGCCCGCGAAGGAAGCCAACGAAGTGAGCGCACATCGCATTTTCAAGATGGCGTTCGCGAAGGTCTATCCACTGTACGTGCAGAAGGCCGAGCGCAAGAAGCGTACGAAGAAGGAAGTCGACCAGGTGATTCGCTGGCTCACGGGCTACACCCCGGCGCAGCTCCAGAAGCAGATAGACCAGGAAGTCGATTTCGAAACCTTTTTCGCGAAGGCGCCGGCGATGAATCCCGCGACCGGGCTGATCAAGGGCGTGGTCTGCGGAGTGCGCGTGGAGGAAGTCGAGGATCCGCTGATGCGGAAAATCCGCTATCTCGACAAGCTCGTCGACGAGCTGGCGAAAGGCTGGCCGATGGAGAAGATTCTCCGGCAGTAGAAGCGGCAGATCACCCCATGCTTGGCGCAAACCGGTGGTCTAGGAAAACGATACGTCGATGGGGCACCTGCTCTTCGCCCGGTTGCCCGTGATACTTCTGGTCACGATCTCCGGGATGGGGCCTTCCGCCGATGAAGTATCGATACGCGAAACCATGCCTGTACCTGCTTGCCGTGCTGGCCACCGGTTGCGCCGGCGGCTTGAAATCCCGTAGCCCGACCCGGGCGACGATTTACGCCACCACCGCGGAAATCCCCATTCTCTTTGCCGACAGCACCTTCGTTGGTGAAGTCGACGGCATACCCACTGAACGCGGCAAGGGCTACGTGCTCGTGGATCCTGGTCACAGGAAGCTCACGGTGTTCAACATCAGCTGCCCGCTGCCCATCATGGTGATTTTCTGCTTGAGGTCCGCGTCGAGGTGGCACATTCAGGCTGATCTGCTCCCCGGGGCCGCATACCAGATAGAATGGAATGGCCTCGTCGGGATTTCGCCGGACGGCACTCGGCGCATCGACGAGCAGAGGCGATGAATGCGCAAGCGAACCGACTCAACGCTGTTGTTGAACCTGCTTTCGGCAGCGGTGCCGCAGTGGCACTCATGAACGCCATCCGCCTGGCTACCCCCGCCGACGCCGCTGACATCGCCGCGATGTCGCGCGACGAAATCGAGCGCGGTTTACCGTGGAGCTGGACTGAACATCGCGTGCTGGGCGCCATCCGCCACCCGGACACCAACGTGGCCGTGATTCGTGACCAAGGCGCCCTGGTGGGCTTCGGCATCATGGCGTACCGGCAGGAGGCGGCGCACCTGCTGCTGTTCAGCGTGCATCCGTCGCATCGGCGCAAAGGCGTGGGCACCGGCCTGCTGCGCTGGCTGGAGGTGGTGGCCGTCACCGCGGGCATCGAGCGCATCGTGGTCGAATGCCGCCGCGACAATGCCGCCGCGCGCAATTTCTACGCGGAATCCGGCTACCACGAAATGGCGATCAGCAAGGGCTACTATGGACGCTCGCCGGGCTTCACCGGACACGCGGAAGACGCCATTCGATTGGAGAAGTGGCTGCACGAGTCGCCGGGCTGACGACTTCAACCGACAGGAATCAAAATGAGAATCACGCGACTGCTTTCCCTTGCTACCTGCCTGCTCGCCGCCAGCACGTTCGCCAAGCCGCCCGAGTTCCTCGACTCCGGAAAGGTCTATCCACCCAAGGTGCCGCTGGCTGAAGCCGTGCGCATCGACAAGACCTTGCTGCTGTCCGGCCAGATCGGCATACGGCCCGGCACGCTCACGCTGGTGCCGGGCGGAATCAAGGAAGAAGCGCGGCAGACCATGGAGAACATCAAGACCACACTCGAAGCTCATGGGTACACCATGCGCGATCTCGTGAAGTGCACGGTGATGCTCGCCGACATAGCGAAGTGGGGCGAATTCAACGACATCTACAAAACATACTTCACCGATCGATTCCCGGCGCGCAGTGCGATGGGCGTCGCAGGGCTGGCCATAGGCGCGCAGGTGGAAGTGGATTGCATCGCTTACCGCGACTGATGGTCTCGCAACCCGGATAGGCGCCCACATGCGTTCAGGGGGAATGATGAGAAATCTGCCAGCCGTAGTTCTACTGGCGCTCGCCGGCTGCGCATCCACCGGCGGCACCAACTCCGGAAACGAGGACCTGCCATCCGGCAGCCCCGAGGCAATCATGGCGGCGCTGGGCGGCGGATCGCCGCGCCCGACACCGAGCCAGGCTGAGCTCGACCAGCATCCGCATGGCAGTCGCGAGAACCCGGTGCGGGTAGGTGGGCCGGGCGGAGAGCGCGCGTACCTCGCGCGGCTGCGTTGCGAGGATGGCCGCTATCCCGAATTCGAACGCGACGGTTCGGTGGGCGTCGGCCCCTGGGGCTACATCATGGATGCCTATTCGGTGGTCTGCGCCTCGGGCCAGAAAGCCACGGTGTTCATGGACATGTACCACTCCCGCCACCGGGAGGAGCGCACGGTGCCCGGCTTCACCATCGAGCCGCTTGCCCCCAACTAACGCGGCGCTTCGAGCCCCCTGCACCGAGTTGGAGCAAGAGGGCTCATTCGGGGCTCCGGTAGAGCAGATCGCCACAAAGGAGGGCGTGGCATAGACGTTGCTTAGTCAGGACATTGCTCCATCGCACGAGGGCGAGATCAAGCAATGTCCAAACGAATTATTGTCATTGGCCACGGGATGGTCGGGCAGCGCTTTCTCGAAACGCTGGTCGAAGGTTCCACCGATTTCAGCGTCACCGTGCTCGCGGAGGAACCGCGGCTGGCCTACGACCGCGTCAACCTGTCCAAGTATTTCTCGGGTAGTTCGGTCGAAGACCTGACGCTCACCACGCGAGAGTTCTTCGACAAGAACGGCATCGAGCTGCATTCGGGTGACGCGGTGGCCGGCATCGACCGGGTCAACAAGCGCGTCACCACGAAAAGCGGCGCCGAGTACGAATACGACATCCTGGTGCTGGCCACGGGTTCGAGCCCCTTCGTTCCGCCGATTCCGGGCAGGGAGCGCCCCGGGGTGTTCGTGTACCGCACGATCGAAGACCTCGAGGCCATCAGCGAGGCGGGCAGGAATTCCACGCGCGGCGTCGTGATCGGCGGCGGCCTGCTCGGCCTCGAAGCCGCGAAGGCGCTCAAAGATCTCGGCCTCACTACCCACGTGGTGGAATTCGCGCCGCGGCTCATGGCCGTGCAGGTGGACGAGGGCGGCGGCGGCCTGCTGCGTTCGCGCATCGAGGCCCTGGGCGTGCAGGTGCACACCGGCAAGAACACCACGCGCATCGACGATGGCGAATCCGCGCGGCACCGCATGGTGTTCGCGGATGGCGGCTCGCTCGAAACCGACGTCATCGTCATTTCCGCCGGCATCCGCCCGCGTGACGAACTGGCGAGGGCCTGTGGCCTCGAAGTGGCGCCGCGTGGCGGCATCACCATCAACGGAGACTGCCGCACTTCGGACGAGAACATCTTCGCCATCGGCGAGTGCGCGGCATTCGAAGGCCGTGTGTTCGGCCTCGTGGCGCCGGGCTACCAGATGGCGCGCATCGCGGCATCGCGCGTGCTGGAAACCGAAGAGGCGGCTTTCGCTGGCGCCGACATGAGCACCAAGCTCAAGCTGCTCGGCGTGGAAGTCGGGTCCATCGGTGATGCGCACGCGGCCACGCCTGGCGCGCGCGTGTATTCCTTCTTCGATCAGCGCAAGGAGGTGTACAAGAAACTCGTGGTCGACGCCGAGGGCAAGAAGCTCATCGGCGCGGTGCTGGTCGGCGACACGTCTGACTACTCCATGTGGCACCAGACCGTGGCCAACGCCATGGCGCTGCCCGAAAACCCCGAAACCATGCTTTTCCCGGCGGCAGCGGCCGGTGCGGGTGCACCCCCGACCAATGCGCTGGCCGCGCTGCCGGATTCTGCGCAGGTCTGCTCCTGCAACAACGTGTCCAAGGGCAACATCTGCTCGGCCATCGAGGCCGGTTGCACCACAGTCGGCGGACTCAAGTCCAAGACCAAGGCGGGCACTTCCTGCGGCGGCTGCACACCGCTGGTGACCCAACTACTCAACGCCGAGCTCAAGAAGCGCGGCGTGAGCGTGAACAGTTCGATGTGCGAGCACTTTCCCTACACTCGCCAGCAGCTGTTCCACCTGGTGCGCATCGGCGAGCTCAGGGATTTCGACGCCGTGATCGCCAAGCATGGCAAGGGTCTGGGCTGCGACATCTGCAAGCCCACCGTCGCGTCCATCCTCGCCTCCTGCTGGAACGAGTTCGTGCTCAAGAAGCGCAACGCCGCGCTGCAGGACACCAACGACTACTTCCTGGCCAACATGCAGAAGGACGGCACGTACTCCGTCGTCCCCAGGGTGCCGGGTGGGGAAATCACGCCCGAAGGCCTCATCGCCATCGGCGCGGTGGCCAAGAAGTACGGGCTGTACACCAAGATCACCGGCGGCCAGCGCATCGACTTGTTTGGCGCGCAGGTGCACGAGCTGCCACTCATCTGGAAGGAGCTCATCGCCGCGGGCTTCGAATCGGGGCACGCCTACGGCAAGGCGCTGCGCACGGTGAAGAGCTGCGTGGGTTCGACGTGGTGCCGCTACGGCGTGCAGGACTCCGTCGGCCTGGCCATCGACCTCGAGAACCGCTACAAGGGTCTGCGCGCGCCTCACAAGATCAAGTTCGCCGTGTCGGGCTGTACGCGTGAATGCGCGGAAGCGCAGGGCAAGGATGTGGGCGTCATCGCCACCGAAAATGGCTGGAATCTCTACGTCTCCGGCAACGGCGGCATGAAGCCGCGGCATGCCGATCTGCTGGCGCGTGACCTCGACACGCCCACGCTGGTCAAGTACATCGACCGGTATCTCATGTTCTATATCCGCACGGCGGATCGCCTGCAGCGCACCTCCACGTGGCTGGAGAACCTGGAAGGCGGCATCGAATACGTGCGCAAGGTGGTTTGCGAGGACTCGCTGGGCATCGGCGCCGAGCTCGAGGCCGACATGGCGCGGGTCATCGCCAATTACGCCTGCGAGTGGAAAGTCGCCGTCGAGGATCCGCAGACCCTCAAGCGCTTCCGCCACTTCGTGAACTCCGACAGCAAGGACAACAACGTGCTGTTCGTGGAGGAACGCGGCCAGATCCGGCCCGCGACTTCCGACGAAAGAGCCAGGGCCGACGAACGCGCCAAGTCGCAGACCACGCCGGGTACCGAAGAGGTGGCGGCATGATCGAAGCAGCCGACCGCTGGCAGGCCGTCTGCGCCGTCGACGAACTCGTGCACGGCACGGGCGTGTGCGCGCTGGTCGCGGGACGCCAGATCGCGGTGTTCCAGGTGGAAGGGCAGGTCTACGCGCTGGACAACTTCGACCCGGGCTCGCGCGCGAACGTGCTCTCGCGCGGCCTCACGGGCGATCTGCAGAACGAACGCGTCGTGGCATCGCCTATCTACAAACATCATTTCTCGCTGGCCACGGGGCGCTGCATCGAAGACCCCACGTTCAGCGTCACCGCCTACTCCACGCGCGTCGTGGACGGGCAGGTGCAGATCGAGGTGCCGCGCGTGACGCGGCGTGTCCGCCTGGTGGTGGCCGGCAATGGCATGGCCGGCATGCGCACCGTCGAGGAACTGCTCAAGCTCGGCGTGGCGGACCGCTTCCAGATCACCGTCTTCGGCGCCGAGCCGCGCGGCAACTACAACCGGATCCTGCTGTCGCCGGTACTGTCGGGAGAGCAGCAGGCCGACGACATCATGTTGCATCGGCCCGCGTGGTACACGCGCCGCGGCATCACGCTGCATTCGGGCGACCCCATCGTCGAGGTCGATCGCAAGCGGCGCGTCGTGCGTTCGAAATCGGGCGTGGTGGCGCAATACGACAGGTTGCTGATCGCCACCGGGTCCGACCCCATCGTGCTGCCGCTGCCGGGCAAGGATCTGCCGGGTGTCGTGACTTTCCGCGATCTCGACGACGTGAACCGCATGCTGGAACGCTCCGGCGCCGGTCGTCGCGCCGTGGTCATCGGCGGCGGATTGTTAGGACTGGAAGCGGCGCACGGCCTGAGCCTGCGTGGCATGCATGTCACCGTGGTCCACCTGCTCGATACGCTGATGGAGAGGCAGCTGGACGCTTCTGCCAGTGCACTGCTGAAGGCTGCGCTCGAAAAGCGCGGCATCGAGTTCCGCATGCGGGCCAAGACCCAGGAAATCGCCGGCTCCGAGCGTGTTACCGGCGTTCGATTCGAAGGCGGGGAAGAGATCGCCGCGGACCTGGTCGTCATGGCGGTGGGTGTGCGGCCGAACATCGAGCTGGCGAAGAAGATCCATCTCGCCTGCGACCGCGGCATCCTGGTCGACGACACGCTGCAGACCTACGACCCGGCCATCTACGCCGTGGGTGAATGCGTGCAGCACCGCCGCCAGACCTTCGGCCTGGTGGCGCCGCTGTGGGAACAGGCGCGTATCAGCGCGCAGCACATCGCGGAGATCGGCGTGTCGCGATTCTCCGGCGCCATCAACGCCACGCAACTCAAGGTCTCGGGCATCGAGGTGTTCTCCGCCGGCGACTTCGCCGAGAAGGCCGAACGCGAGTCGCTGGTGTTGTCGGACAAGCGCCGCGGCGTCTACAAACGCATCGTGCTCGAGGGCAACAAGGTCTGCGGGGCTGTTTTATTCGGCGACACGCGCGAGGCGGCGAAGCTGCGCGACCTGATCGCGGATCGCACGGATATCGGGCCGATCCGCGACCAGCTGTTGTTCGATGGGGCCGCCGCATAGCTTGAGTACCAGCGCGCCCACCCGAACTACCTGTCCTTACTGCGGCGTAGGCTGCGGGGTGCTTGCCACACCCCTGAAGGACGGCGAAGTGGCGGTACGCGGCGACCCGGCGCATCCAGCGAACCGCGGCAAACTCTGCGTGAAGGGCTCGGCGCTGGGCGACACCACAGGCCTGGAAGACCGGCTGTTGCATCCCACCGTGCGCGGCGAGCGTGTGAGCTGGGACGCGGCCATCGCCACGGTCGCTGAAGGTTTCCAGCGTTGCATCGACGAGCACGGCCCGGACTCGGTGGCGTTCTACGTATCGGGCCAGCTGCTGACCGAGGACTACTACGTCGCCAACAAGCTCATGAAGGGCTACGTGGGCGTCGCCAACATCGACACGAATTCGCGGCTGTGCATGTCCTCGGCCGTGGCCGGTTACAAGCGTGCCTTCGGCGAAGACGTGGTGCCGCTGAGCTACGAGGATCTCGAGATTGCCGATCTCGTCGTGCTCGTGGGTTCGAACACCGCCTGGTGCCACCCCATCATCCTGCAGCGGCTCACCGCCGCACGGGAAAGCCGTGGCTCGAAGATGGTGGTGCTGGATCCGCGCCGCACGGCCACGAGCGACGTGGCCGATCTGCATCTGCCGCTGCTGCCCGGCACCGATGTTCACCTGTTCAACGGCCTGCTGGTGTGGCTGGCCGAGCATGGCGCGGTAGACAGGCGCTTCGTCGATACGCACACCGCCGGCTGGGAAGAGGCGCTCGACGCCGCGCGCGCGGGCGGCGGCTCGCTGGTCGAGACGGCGCGGGTCTGCGGACTCGAGGCCGAAGCGCTGCGTGCTTTCTACGAGATGTTCACGGCGACGCCGTCGGTGATCACCGCGTACTCGATGGGTGTGAACCAGAGTTCGGCCGGCACGGACAAGGCGAACGCCATCATCAACTGCCATCTCGCCAGCGGGCGTATCGGCAAACCCGGCGCGGGCCCGTTCTCCATTACCGGCCAGCCCAATGCGATGGGAGGGCGCGAGGTTGGCGGTTTCGTGCACACGCTGGCGTCGCACATCGATCTCAACGATGCGCCAGGCCGCAAGGCCGTCCAGGAATTCTGGAACTCGCCGCGCATCGCCAGCGAGCAGGGACCCAAGGCCGTGGAGATGTTCGAGCGCATCCACTCCGGCCAGATCAAGGCCGTGTGGATCATGGCCACCAACCCGGTAGTCAGTCTTCCCGACGCCGACAAGGTGCGCGAGGCATTGCAGCGATGTCCGCTCGTGGTGGTGTCCGATGTCATGGGCAATACGGACACCTCCGCGTTCGCGCATGTGCTGTTGCCGGCGCTGGCCTGGGGCGAGAAGGACGGCACGGTCACGAATTCCGAGCGCACGATCTCGCGGCAGAGACCGTTCCTGCCGGCGCCGGGAGAGGCGCGGGCGGATTGGCGCATCATCTGCGACGTGGCGCGCGCGATGGGGCATCCGGGTTTCGATTTCCAGACGCCGCACGAAGTGTTCCGCGAACATGCGCAGCTGAGCGCGCATGCCAACGACGGCAAGCGCGCGTTCAACATCGGCGCCTGGTCGTGGATCACGCCCGAGGAATACGAGAATTGGCAGCCCGCGGCCTGGCCGATGACGCGGACGCGTGAAACTGCGCGCGGACCCATGTTCGCCGACGGGAAGTTCATGCATCCCGACGGCCGCGCGCGATTCGTGGCGCTCACGCCGCGACTGCCGCGAAATCCGCCTACCCGGCAATACCCGCTGGTGCTGAACACCGGCCGCGTGCGCGATCACTGGCACACCATGACGCGCACGGGAAAGTCGGGGAAGCTCTCGTCGCATATTGCCGAGCCTTTCGCCGAGATCAACACCGAGGACGCGTTGCGATTCGCCGTGCGCGCGGGCGATCTCGCGCAGCTACGCTCAGCACACGGCTCGATGGTCGTGCGTGTGCGCACCGGTTCGGACGTCCCCAGCGGCATGGTGTTCGCGCCTATCCACTGGAACCGCGCGTTCGCCTCCGACGCGCGCGTGGGCGCGCTCACCAACCCCGTGGTGGATCCGATCTCCGGGGAGCCTGAACTCAAACACACGCCAGTGGCGATGGAACCCTACGCCGCGGACTGGTACGGCGTGATGCTCACGCGCGCCTCGTTGCCACCACCCGACGTCGCATGGTGGACGCGCGTGAAAGGCGAACAGTTCGTGCGGTACGAACTGGCCGGCCGCGAAGCCGGAGACTGGGCCGTGCTGGCCCGCAAGCTGCTGGGCGTGAACGACCTGGAAGTGGACTGGATGGAGTATCGGGACGCCGGACGGAAGGTGTATCGGGCGGCCTATCTGGTGGACGACCGGCTCGAAGGCTGCGTGTACTTCGACGCGCGGCCCGCGCTGCCCGAACGCGCCTGGTTGTCGCGGTTGTTCGCGGTCAGCCGGTTCAATGAGGCGATGCGCGGCGCGCTCATGGCCGGCCGCGCCATTGAAGGCGCGGACCAGGGCCCGACCATCTGCTCTTGTTTCGGCGTTGGAAAAAACCCGATTGCCGCGTGCGCGCGGGCGCTGGGCGCCGCGGCGACTCCCGCGGAGATCGGCAAGAAGCTCAAGTGCGGCACGAACTGCGGCTCGTGTGTGCCGGAAATTCAGCGCGTGATCGCGGAACAGGCGGTCAAGACCGCGAACGGCTGAGAGCCCGCGTCACTCCTCGTCTTCCTCGAGCTCCTCGTCGGTGATGCCGAGCTGCGCTTCTTCCGCCTGATCCAGGCCACCGCCGAGGCCAGCCTCACGCGAGCTCACCACGCGGTCCAGCGCCAATTCCTCGGTTTCATCGCCGACATCCTCGACGTCGAGCCGTTCGCCCGTGCCCTGGCGGTCACTGGTGCTGTCGAGGCCACGCAGGCCCATCATGTCGGCGCCGGTGTCGGAGCTGTCGCTGGGGCCGAGCGATGCGATGTCGCGGCCCTTGAGCATTTCGTCTTCGCTGGGGATTCGGACGGGGTTCTTGCGGGCCATGGTGACTCCTGAGGTTGCTGGCGTCACTGTGAGCGCGATCTTCGGTGGGCGATTCCCGGTGAACGCCAGCGGTGCGGACCAGCGCCTGCGGACAGCGCGTAGGAGGGCGCTGAATAGGTCTTGTGCTCACGCGCGAAGGGCGCGCCGGTGGTGAAGACAATGAGGCGCGTCCCCATTTTCTAGAAAACGAGGAATGTCCCCATTAGTCGGCGCCCAGCTGGTCACCGCCGCGTTTCGTGTTCAGCGCTTCGCTGAGGGCCACCACCAACGGCTTCATGAACCACGAGTGCTCGGGGCTGGAGGCCACTTCGAAGCCGGCGGCACGAATGGCTTCGGCCACGATGGGGCCGACGGCCGCGATCTTGGTATTCGTCAGCGCCCGTTTCACCAGGGGCGCGGGCTGCTGGTTCACCAGCCGCTCGATCTGCAGCTTGCTGGTGAACGCGATCGCGTCCACCTCGCCATTGGCCATGCGCTCGAGCAGCGACTTCACTGTCGCGTCGTCCGCCGCATTGCCGTACACGTAAGGCGCGACGGTAGTCAGCTCCGCGCCGCGCTCCTTCAGGAAGGTCTGAAGGATCATGTTGGGGTCGTTGCCGTACAGCTGCAGCGCCACGCGGCGGCCGCGCAGGTCCAGCGGCTTCAGCGCCTCGATGACACCCGGTGTGGTGGGCGCCTTGGCCTCGACATTGGGTTTGAGCCCCAGCTGCCGCAGCACGCGCGCGGGTTTCGGGCCGCGCGTGATGGTGCGCATCTTTCCCAGTCCCGCAACGAAGCGCTCCTGCAGCGCCGGGTCATATTTGTTGATGCACGAGAGGATGCGTGTCAGCCCCTCACCCGTGATCAGGATGAAGTCGTCGAATCCGCCTTCGGCCACGCTGACCGCGAACGCCAGGATCGCTGCGCTGTGCGGCGTGTCATAGATGGTGACCAGCGGGCAGCGCAGCACCTCGGCGCCGCGCCGCTCGAGCAGCCCGCTGAAGATTTCGAGTTCGCGCATCTCGGGAACGGCGATGCGCTTGCCTTTGAGGTTCCAGTCTTGGAGAGCAGGGGACACGGTCATGCACCCAGTATGACGCTTTTGCGAGTCCGTACTAGATTCGCGCGCCGGCGACTTCCACGGCGCCCCAGGTGGTCCGCCAGCGATGCTTGATGCTGGTGAGCCCGATGAGCGCGAGCACGGCGAGTGCGGCGAACAGCAGCAACCCTCCCTGGTACGTGCCGGTGAGTTGTTTGGAAAGCCCGAGGCTGGAGGCCAGGAAGAACCCACCCACGCCGCCCGTCATGCCCACGAGGCCGGTCATCACGCCGATCTCGTGACGGAACCTCTGCGGCACCAGCTGGAACACCGAGCCATTGCCCATGCCGAAGGCCAGCATCGCGCCGGCGAACAGGATCAGCGCCACGTACACGCTCTGCGGATGGAAGCTCACGGCCACCAGCGCGACGGCCGCGAGCGCGTACATGAGGCTCAGCGTCTTTATGCCGCCAATGCGATCCGCCAGCGCGCCACCGATGGGGCGCACCAGCGAGCCGCAGAACACGCAGGCGGCGGTGAAGTAGCCGGCCTGCACGGCGCCGAGGCCGTAGTCGGTATTGAAGTAGATAGCCAGCGAAGAGGCGAGACCCACGAACCCGCCGAAGGTCACCGCGTAGAAGAACATGAACCACCAGGCGTCGCCCATGCGAAGCACGGCCAGGTATTCGCCCAGCTTCTTCGGCGGCGGCGCGGTGGGCGAGTTCTTCGCCGCGAACAGGTAGACGACGAAGGCCACCGCGAGTGGAATCACCGCGAGGCCGAGCACGTTGTTCCAGCCCCAGAGCGCCGCCAGCCCGGGCGCGAACAAGGATGCGAACACGGTGCCGGAATTGCCGGCGCCCGCGATGCCCAGCGCCGTGCCCTGGAATTGCGGTGGATACCAGCGCGAAGCCAACGGCAGCGCCACCGCGAAAGAAGCGCCGGCCACGCCGAGCACGAGGCCCAGTGCCAACGTTCCCTGGTAAGTCTTGATGCCCACCAGCCAGGCGATTGAAAGCCCGGCGATGACGATGACCTGTCCGATGGCGCCCGCCAGTTTGGGTTTGAGCCTGTCTACCAGCACGCCGAACACCACGCGCAGCAGCGCGCCCGCGAGTACCGGCAGCGCGACCATGAAACCTTTTTGCGCGGGGCTCAGGCCGAGATCGGCGGACATCTGCACGGCCAGCGCGCCCAGCAGCACCCAGACCATGAAGCTCATGTCAAAGTAGAAAAATGCCGACAACAACGTGGGAAGATGCCCGGCCTTCAGGAACTCGCGATTGATCACTAACCCCTCTTCAGATTCGATGCCCGTGGCGAATGTGCCCAAGGCGACTGTGCAAGGTTCGGATATGCAAGGTTCGGACCAGAGCCCGGGACCCGCGGAAGGGCAGGGGCTGCACGTCGCGATCGGGCAGGCGAGCGAGCAGGGCGGGCGCGCCGAGAACCAGGATTTCGTCGCATGTCATGTCGGCCGCGCACGCGGGCCGCTAACTATCAGCCTCGTGGCGGCGCTGTCCGATGGCGTGGGCGGGGCCCAGGGAGGCCGCGTCGCGGCCGAACTGGCCGTCCGGGGCTTCATCGAGGGTTGTCTCGACCAGCCGGCGACGCTGGGTGTCGCGCGCATCGGCGCCGCGGCCGCGGATGCCGTGAATCGCTGGATCCACACGCTGGGTCGATCGGACCCGAAATTGAACGGAATGGCCTGCACGTTGAGTGCACTGGTTCTGTGCGGCAGGAGTACCCATCTGGTCCATGTTGGTGATTCGCGCATCTATCGCCTGCGGGACGGGGAGCTGACCCAGCTCACTACCGACCACACGCTGGGCGCGCCGGGCACCACGCACGCGCTCACGCGGGCCGTGGGCGCGCAGGACAGCCTGCGTGTCGATCATTTCAAGGAAACCGTGCACTTGCACGATCGCTACCTGATCTGCAGTGACGGAGTCCACGGCGCGCTCTCGCGCAAGGAAATCCACGCGATGCTGGCGAAACGCGCGGCGCCGAAAGAGACCGCCGGGCAGCTCGTGGCGCCCGCGAAAACCGGCACTGAAACGGACAACGCGACGGCGCTGGTGCTCGATATCCTCGCATTGCCGGAAACCCAGTTCGCGGACTTCGAGTTGGCGACGGCCGATCGGCCATTGCGCAGCGCGCCGGTGAGCGGCGACGTGATCGATGACTACGAACTCACGACGCAGCTGGCCGACGGACAGTACATGCGCGTGTTCCGTGCGCGCGATCGCCGCGGTGGCCGCGACGTCGTGCTCAAGTTTCCCAAGCCGCGTCCCGGGTTGGACGCGCTGCTGCGCAATGCGCTGTTGCGCGAGATGTGGATAACCACCCACGTGCGAAGTCCCTTCGTCACCGAGTCGCTGGAGCCGCCGGCCGAAAGGCGCAGCTGCCTGTATGGCGTGCTGCCTTTCTATGAAGGCGAGACACTGGAGCAGCGCCTGCTGCGCCGGCCGCAGATGACGCTGGCGGCGGGCCTGGCCATCGCAATCAAACTGACCAGGGCACTGGCGGCGCTGCATCGCGCCGGCATCATCCACCGCGACATCAAGCCCGAGAACATCCTGCTGGAGGCCGATGGGGGCCTGAAGCTCATCGATCTCGGTGTGGCGCGACTGCGCCAGTTCGAGGATGCCGAAACACTGGAGGTGCCCGGTACGCGCAGCTACATGGCGCCGGAACTGTTCGCGGGAACGCCGGCCGATGAGAGCACCGACCTGTTCGCGCTCGGCATCACTGTCTTTCGCATGTTCACGGGCGGCGTGTATCCCTACGGCGAGATGGAGCCGTTCGCGCAGCCGCGATTCGGCAAGGCCGCCGTGCTGACGAAGCCGCGGCCGGATCTGCCGGCCTGGCTGGAACGCTGCCTGGCGCGCGCGATCGCCATCGATCGCCGCGAACGATTCGCCGACGCCATCGAGTTCGGCTTCGAACTGGAGCATGGGTCGCTGCGTGCCGTGCCGCAGGCCATCGAGCGGCCATCCTTGTACGACCGCAATCCCGTGCGGTTCTGGCAAGTGGTGTCGGCCTCACTACTCATCGCTCTGTTGCTGGCCCTGGCGCAGACAGGCTGAACTGCGGCAACTCCGGAGTAGTTGCACCGCCCTGGAAATTCGTGGGTACCCCCTCGGCGCGTTTCGGTGCAATGGCGGAATTCCAGCGCCCCACAATGGCAATTTGCACCCGGATGAGGCGTGGCACACCAATTGCTTTCCTTCGGCTGGAGCGGGATCCATCCGGGATCCGCGCACTTTTTCAGTACGAGGGGTTGAGCGATGTCATACCTGGCACCGGCCGAGTTCGTCACCAAGATGGTGGACGCAGGCGAATCGAAGATCTTCATGTCCACGCGCGATACGCTCATCCGGGCCTTCATGGCCGGCGCGATCCTGTGTCTGGCGGCCGCCTTCGCGGTGATGGTGAGCCAGCAGACGGGTTATCCCATCATCGGCGCCATCCTGTTCCCGGTGGGTTTCTGCATACTCTATCTACTGGGCTACGACCTGGTGACCGGCGTGTTCGTGCTGGCGCCGCTGGCGCTGCTCGACAAGCGTCCGGGCGTCACCTTCGGCGGCGTGATGCGCAACTGGGGCCTGGTGTTCTGCGGCAACTTCGCGGGTGCGTTCACGGTCGCCGTGCTCATGGCCATCACCTACACCTTCGCGTTCACCGAAGAGCCGAACGCGGTGGGCCAGGCCATCGCGCACATCGGCGAGAGCCGCACGCTGGGTTACAAGGAACACGGCGCGGCCGGCATGCTCACGTTGTTCATCCGCGGCGTGTTGTGCAACTGGATGGTATCGACGGGCGTGGTCGGGGCAATGGTGTCGACCTCGGTGCCCGGCAAGGTGATCGCCATGTGGATGCCCATCATGGTGTTCTTCGGCATGACCTTCGAGCACTCGGTGGTGAACATGTTCCTGTTCCCCTCGGGCATCCTCATGGGCGCGAACTTCAATTGGGGCGACTACTTCATCTGGAACGAAATCCCCACGCTGGTCGGCAACATCGTCGGCGGACTGACATTCACCGGGCTCACGCTGTACTCGACGCACGTCCGTACGGCTCCCAAGCGCGCCCCGCTCAAGGCCGTCGCCTGATCAGCCGGTGAAACTGAAGATATCGCTGGGGCAACACAGCGAGCGTGGCCGCAAGGAAATCAACCAGGATTTCCACGGCGCGTGGATACCGGAGGAGCCGCTGCTGGGCGCCAAGGGCGTGGCGATCGCGCTGGCCGATGGCATCAGCAGCAGCTCCGTGAGCCGGGAGGCGAGCGAGGCCGCGGTACGCGGCTTCCTCGAGTCGTATTACGACACCTCGCAGGCGCTGTCGGTGAAGAAGTCCGCGCAGCAGGTGTTGCAGGCCGTGAACTCGTGGCTGTACTCGCAGACGCGGCAGAGTCCTTTTCGCTACGAGGACAAGGACCGCGGCTATGTGTGCACGCTTTCGGCGCTGGTGCTGAAGTCGACCACGGCGCATGTGTTCCACGTGGGGGATACGCGTGTGTATCGCCTGCGTGAGAGCTCGCTGGAGCAACTGACCGAGGATCACCGCATCGTCGCGTCGGCGGAGAAGAGTTATCTCTCGCGCGCGATGGGCGTGGAGTCGCGCCTGGATCTCGACGAATGCGGTGGCTGCGAATGCCGGTGACCTCGATGTCGCCGCGCGCGCGATCGTCAGCGAAGCCTATGAGCGCGGCAGCGCCGACAACCTCACGGTGCAGATCGTGCGCGTGGACGAGCTGCCCGATGCCGAGGCCCGCGAGGTGCAGCAGCTGGTGGCGGAATTGCCGTTTCCGCCGCCGCTGGCGCCGCGGTCGGAGATCGACGGTTATCGCGTGCTGCGCGAATTGCACGTCAGCGCGCGCAGCCAGTTGTTCCTGGTCGAGGACCTGCACGCGGGAGGTTCCGCCGCGCCGCTGGTCCTGAAGACCTTGTCCACCGAACTGCGCGCCGACCCGGCGCAGGTGGATCGTTTCCTCATGGAAGACTGGATCGCGCAACGCATCGATTCGGCGCACGTGGTGCGGCGTCGCGATTCCGGACGGCGGAAGACCTGCCTCTACAACGTCACCGAATACCTCGACGGCCGCACGCTCGCGCAGTGGATGATCGACAACCCGCGGCCCGATCTCGCAACCGTTCGCGACATCGCCGAACAGCTGGCGCGCGGTCTTACCGCATTCCACCGCCTGGAGATGCTGCACCAGGATCTGCGGCCCGCGAACGTGATGATCGACCGCTCGGGGACGGTGAAGATCATCGACCTGGGTTCGACGCGCGTCGCGGGCGTCGCCGAGGGCCGCGCCTCGGATGGCCCCGAGATGCTGGGCACCGCGCAGTACATGGCGCCCGAATATTTCCTGGGCGAATACGGTACGCCGCGCTCCGATCTGTTCTCGCTGGGAGTCATCGTCTACCAGATGCTGTCGGGAAGGCTCCCGTATGGTGCCGAGGTATCCAGGGCACGCACGCGCGCGGCGCAGAGCCGGCTCATCTACCGTTCCGTGCTCGACGATCAGCGCGACATACCGCGGTGGATAGACGAAGTATTGCGCAAGGCCTTGCACGTGGACCCGGCGCGCCGCTACGCGGAGCCCGCCGAGTTCGCGCATGGGTTGCGCCATCCGGATGCAGCGTGGTTAGGCCGCCACCGCCAGCCGCTGCTGGAGAGAAACCCCGTACGGTTCTGGCAGGTCGTTTGCGCGCTGCTGCTGATCGCGTTGCTGATCGCGCTCGCGCACCTGTAGATCGCAGATCCCCCTGCCGCCCGGGCGCAAACCTGCACCGCGTTGACACCCGCGTGTGCACCCCCTCGCCGTGTTTCGGTGCGTGGGCCCTCAGGCGGCCGCCTGCCTGGGAGAAAAGCCGCGTTCGAGAGGCTGGCACAGGCCTTGCTTTGTTCGCAGCGGGCAAGCGGATTGAAACGGACTATCGCACTTTGTGAAAGAGTGGCGTCGTCCCAAGGGGCATTCCGCCTAACAACAATGACCCGGGAGGAATGAGCATGAATACGAATGTCTTGGCCGCTGGTGCGGTGGCGATAGGGCTGGCATTGGCGACGCAGGCGCAGGCGCAGGCGCAGGATGCGGGCTCGCTGAAGGACGCGCTGGGCGCGACCAAGCCCATCTTCGACCTGAGACTGCGCGCGGAGAACGTGGACCAGGACGGCATCGCGAACGATGCGCACGCGACGACGTTGCGCGCCCGCCTGGGTTTCGAAACCGGCAAGTGGGGCAAGACCTCGTTGCTGGTCGAAGGCGAGGGCATCGTGCCCATCCAGGACGACTACCGGCCCGATCCCATGATCGCCTCGATGACCACCTACCCGGTGGTGGCGGACCCCGAGGGTTACGAGATCAACCGTTTTCAGCTCACCAACACCAGTCTGCCCGGCACCACGCTCACACTCGGGCGCCAGCGCATCGCGCTCGATGACCAGCGCTTCGTCGGGCCCGTCGGCTGGCGGCAGAACGAACAGACGTTCGATGCTTTCCGCGTGGTCAACAAATCGGTGAAGAACCTGGTGATCGACGCGACCTACTTCAACAAGGTGAACCGTCTGTTCGGCGAGGATTCGCCGCAGGGCGATTTCGAAGGCGACAGCGCGCTGCTCAGCGCCAGCTACCAGACGAAGCTGGGCAAGTTCACCGCGTTCAACTATCTACTGGACTTCGAGAACATCGCGGCAGTCCCCGCCGCGGTGCGCGACTCCACCAACACGCGTGGCCTGCGCTTCGGCGGCGAGAAAAACGCGGGCAAGGTCAAGCTCGCCTACTCGGTGTCGTACGCGCAGCAATCCGAGTTCGCCGACAACCCGCTGTCGTTCGACCTGGATTACCGCTTCGCCGAACTCACCGCCTCCCACAAGCAGTTCAGCCTCGGTTATGGCGTGGAGATCATGGAAGGTGATGGCGTGAAGGGTTTCACCACGCCGCTGGCCACGCTGCACAAGTTCAATGGCTGGGCCGACAAGTTCCTCACCACTCCCGCCAACGGCCTCGAGGACCAGTACCTCACCGCGGGAGTTTCGCTGAAGTCGAAGGGTGTGTTCGAAACGCTGTCACTGAGCGCGACGTATCACGATTACCGGGCCGAGCGCCTGAGCGTCGACTACGGCGACGAGTTGAACATTTCACTGGCCGCGAAGATCAAGAAGGTGAACGTGATGCTGAAGTTCGCCGACTTCGACGAAGGCGCGCTGGTCTCGGCGCGCAACACACAGAAGATCTGGGGCCAGGTGGAGTTCGTCTGGTAGGCGTGAGGACTATTCGCCGTATTTCTTCTGCAGCAGCGCGAAGTATTCCTGCCGGACCGCGGGATCGGTGGTGAGGGTCACGGCCAGCTGTCCGGCGGAGGTGGCCCCGAACTTTTCGAGCGCGCTGGTCTCGGCGGCGGTGAGTTGCGAGCCCGAGGTCGCGCCGCCGGCTTTCTTCTGGCCCTGGGCAATGGCCTTCTGGCCCAGCGGGCTGGAGAAGAACTCGGCCATGGCGCGGGCTTCCTTGAGCGACACGTGCCCGGCGAAAGCCGGGGCCACAGTGGCCTCGATCTCTTCGGGCGAGGCCATCAGGAGTCGATCGAGGAAGCGCGAACCCTGTCCCTCCGCCGAATTTGTCTTGCGCACGCCTCCGAGGAAGGTTTCCCCGAACTGGATGGCCTTCAGATAGCGCGTCATCTCGGTGACGATCCTGGGATCGGGGTTGTCCGCAGCGCGGGCAGCCGGTCCGAAGACCAGCAGGAAAGCTGCGGCGGCGGGCAGCAGGGCGGCCAGAACACGTTGGGAGAGCATGGGCGCGCAGCCTACTCGACCCGTTCGAGCCCGCCTATATATAGAGTGGTTATACTGGATATATACCCAGCCGTGAGGCTCAAGCCTTGTCCACGCGGCCTTGCGGTGTTGTTCACCCGGCCTTGCGGCCGGGGGTACGCCTGCATATACTGCGCGCCCTTTCGCCGGGACCTTGCGTCCCAAGCGATTGATTTCCAGCGAAATCGGGCGAGGTTGGAAGCCTTCACGGGCCATCCAAGACCACTCGAGATTCGCGGCCCCTCATCCGAGGATGGCCGCGCACTCTTGTGTTCCTCTTCGACCGACTAGCTACTCCGCGCGGCACCAATTGCAGTGCCACGCGAACAGCGTGCGCGATTGCGTACGCGACGAACGAGAGGATAGCTATGAGCGTTGCTCTTATCGGCCGCAAGGCCGGCATGACTCGCATCTTCACGGATGCGGGCGAGACGGTTCCGGTAACCGTCATCGAAGTGCTGCCTAACCGCATCACTCAAGTGAAGTCCGTCGACAAGGACGGTTATCGCGCCATCCAGGTGTCTTTCGGCAAGAAGCGTCCGCAGCTGCTGTCGAAGGCGGCCGCGGGCCACTACGCGAAAGCGAATGTCGAGCCGGGCAAGTCGATGGTCGAGTTCCGCCTCACCGAGAAGGAAGGCACGGATCTCGCCGTGGGCAGCGAAATCAAGGCGGGCATCTTCGCCGTGGGCGCCGTGGTCGACGTGACCGGCACCACCATCGGCAAGGGCTTCGCGGGCACGATGAAGCGCCACAACTTCGGTGGCCACCATGCGACGCACGGTGTGTCCGTGTCGCATCGTACCCCGGGCTCGATCGGCCAGCGCCAGACCCCGGGCCGCGTGTTCCAGGGCAAGCGCATGTCGGGTCACATGGGCGTGGTTCGCCGCACCATCGAGAACCTGAAGGTCGTGGAGATCGATGCCGAGCGCAACCTGCTCCTGATCCGCGGCGCGGTTCCGGGCGCGGAAGGTGGCCAGGTGATCGTGCGTCCCTCGGTGAAGGCCGAGCGGCAGAAGGGCCGCAAGAAGGTCCAGCCGAGCAAGGTCAACTCCGGCACCTCCAACAAGAAGTAATCGGCGGCACACATGAAACTCAAAGTTGCCAATGGTGCCGAGCTGGCCGTCTCAGAAGCGGTCTTCGGCAAGGAATTCAACGAAGCGCTGGTGCACCAGGTGGTCACCGCGTATCGCAACGCCGGTCGTTCGGGCACCAAGGCCCAGCTGACCAAGGCGGAAGTGCGCGGCGGTGGCCGCAAGCCGCGTCCGCAGAAAGGCGGCGGTACGTCGCGCGCCGGCTCGATCCGTTCGCCCATCTGGGTGGGTGGTGGCCGCGCGTTCGCCGCGAAGCCGCGCGATTTCGCGCAGAAAGTGAACAAGAAGATGTACCGCGGCGCGATCCAGTCGATGCTGTCGGAGCTGGTGCGCCAGGATCGCCTGGTGGTCGCCGACGCCTTCACGGTCGACGCGCCCAAGACCAAGCAGGTGGTCGAGAAGCTCAAGAAGCTGAACCTCGATCGCGTACTCATTATTGTTGAAGCCATCGACGAGAAGCTGTTCCTCGCCGCCCGCAATCTTCCGTTCGTGGAAGTGCTGCCGGTCGCCGCGCTGAACCCGCTCTCGCTGGCCAGCTACGACAAGGTGCTGGTGACCTCCGGCGCCGTGAAACTCATCGAGGAGCGCCTGCAATGAGCGCCGCCAAGAAAGAAGCCGCCCCGAAGGCCGAGAAGTCGGCTGCGAAGGCTCCCAAGACTCCGAAGGCCAAGAAGGTCGTCGACATCAAGGACGCACCCAAGGTCGCGAGTCAGGAAAAGCTCATCAACCTGCTGACCACTCCGCACATCACGGAGAAGACCTCGCTGGCGATGCAGAACGCGAACACCTATTCGTTCCGCGTGCTGCGCAACTCGTCCAAGCCCGAGATCAAGGCCGCGGTCGAGCTGACAAGAAAGCCTACGTTCGCCTGGCCCCCGGCCAGACGATCGACTACGAAGCCAAGATCAAGGCCTGAAGGTAGTTAGACATGCCAGTCATCAAGATGAAACCGACTTCTCCGGGCACGCGCTTCCGCGTCAAGCTCGACAAGTCGCACCTCTGGAAGGGCGGCCCGCACGAGCCGCTGACCGAGAAGCAGAAGAAGCATTCGGGCCGCAACAACGTCGGTCGCATCACCACGCGCCACCAGGGCGCGGGCGCGAAGCAGAAGTACCGCATCATCGACTTCAAGCGCGACAAGGACGGCATCAAGGGCGTGGTCGAGCGCATCGAGCACGATCCGAACCGCACCTGCCACATCGCGCTGGTGAAGTACCTCGACGGCGAGCGCCGCTACATCCTCGCCACCAAGGGCATGCAGTCCGGTGACGAAGTGCGCTCGGGCGCGGATTCGCCGATCAAGTCCGGCAACTCCATGCAGCTGCGCCACATCCCCGTGGGTTCGATCGTGCACAACATCGAGCTCAAGCCCGGCAAGGGCGGCCAGATGGCCCGCAGCGCCGGCGCTTCGGCCAACTTCACGGCCCGCGAAGGCATCTACGCTCTGCTGCGCCTGAAGTCGGGCGAGAGCCGCAAGGTGCACGTCGATTGCCGCGCCACGATTGGCGAGGTGTCCAACGACGAGCACAACCTGCGCGTTTACGGCAAGGCCGGCGCCAAGCGTTGGCTCGGCATTCGTCCGACGGTTCGCGGCCAGGCCATGAACCCGGTCGACCATCCGCACGGTGGTGGTGAAGGCAAGTCCGGCCAGGGTAATCCGCACCCGGTCAGCCCGTGGGGTCAGAACGCCAAGGGCCTGAAGACGCGTACCAACAAGCGCACGACGCACATGATCGTCCAGCGCCGTCAGAACCGAATTCGCTAATAAGGACCCGTCATGCCTCGTTCACTGAAAAAAGGTCCGTTCGTCGATCTGCACCTCCTGAAGAAGGTGGAAGCAGCGGCCGCAAAGAACGATCGCAAGCCGATCAAGACCTGGTCACGCCGCTCGATGGTGCTGCCGGACTTCGTTGGCCTGACCATCGCCGTGCACAACGGCAAGCAGCACATCCCCGTGCTCATCACCGAAAACATGGTGGGACACAAGCTGGGTGAGTTCTCGCCGACGCGCACCTTCAAGGCGCACTCGGGCGACAAGAAGGCGGAGGCCAAGGCCTAACATGGAAGCGAAAGCCATCCTGCGTTACGCGCGCATTTCGCCGCAGAAGTGCCGCCTCGTGGCGGACACCGTCCGCGGCACCAAGGTGAACATCGCGCTGAACACGCTCAAGTTCATGCCGAAGAAAGGCGCCGAGCTGGTGCACAAGGTGCTCTGGTCGGCGGTCGAGAACGCGCAGAACAACCAGGGCCTGGACGTGGATGACCTCAAGGTCACCTCGATCATGGTCGACGCGGCGCCGGTATTGAAGCGCTTCGGCGCCAAGGCCAAGGGCCGCGGTACGCGCATCGTGAAGCGCAACAGTCACATCACTGTCGTCGTCGGCGACGGCAAGAAGGACGAGTAAGCCATGGGTCAAAAGGTCAATCCATTTGCCATCCGTTTGGGCATCACCCGTGATTGGGTGTCCAAGTGGTATGCGGGCAAGAAGCAGTTCCCGCAGCACGTCCACACCGATTTTCGCGTACGCGAGTTCCTGAAGAAGAAGCTCGCCGAGGCGTCGGTCAGCCGCGTGCTGATCGAGCGCGCCGCCAAGCGCGTCAACATCACGATCCAGACCGCGCGTCCGGGCATCGTGATCGGCAAGAAGGGCGAGGACATCGAGAAGCTGCGCGCCGAGACGGCCCGCATGCTCAAGCTGCCTCCGCAGGATGTCCGCCTGAACATCGCCGAGATCCGCAAGCCGGAACTCGACGCTCAGCTCGTGGCCGACGGCATTGCCCAGCAGATCGAGAAGCGCGTGATGTTCCGCCGCGCCATGAAGCGCGCCGTGATGAGCACCATGCGTTCCGGCGCCCTGGGCGTGAAGGTCCGTCTGTCGGGCCGCCTGAACGGTTCGGAAATCGCGCGCACCGAGTGGGCCCGTGAAGGCCGCGTGCCGCTGCACACCTTCCGCGCCGACATCGATTACGGCCTGGGCGAAGCCAAGACCACCTACGGCGTCATCGGCGTCAAGGTCTGGATCTTCAAGGGCGAAGTGTTCGACAAGGCCGAGATCGCCGAGCTCAACGCGGAAGGCGCCGAAGCGCAGGCCGCGCAGGGCGCCGCCGCGAACGCAGCGGCTGCCGCCGCGACCCCGGCTGCCTGAGGTAGATAGACATGCAACAACCCAAGCGCACCAAATATCGCAAGATGTTCAAGGGCACGAACACGGGCCTCGCGCATCGCGGCAGCTCGGTTTCGTTCGGCGAATACGGACTCAAGTCCACGAGCCGCGCGCGCATGACCGCGCGCGAGATCGAAGCCGCGCGTCGCGCGCTGACCCGCCACATCAAGCGTGGCGGCCAGGTGTGGAACCGCGTGTTCCCCGATGTGCCAGTTTCCAAGAAGCCTCTCGAAGTCCGCATGGGCGCGGGCAAGGGCAACGTCGAGTACTGGGTGGCCAAGGTGCTGCCGGGCAAGATTCTGTTCGAAGTCGAGGGTGTCGACGAAGCCACCGCGCGCGAGGCCTTCCGTCTCGCCAGCGCGAAGCTGTCGGTTTCCACCATGTTCGTTAAACGGCAGGTGCGTTGATGAGCGCCAAAGATTTACGGGCCAAGGCCACGGGTGACCTGCAGGCGGAGCTGATCAAGCTGCGCCGCGAGCAGTTCTCCCTGCGCATGCAGGCCGCGAGCGGCCAGACCGTCAAGTCCTCGGATTTCGGCAAGGTCAAGAAGAGCATCGCGCGTGTGAAGACCGTGATGACCGAGAAGGCTCGTGCAGGAGCGAAGAAATGAACGAAGAAGCCGCACGACCAAGCTGCTGGCGCACGACGAGAACAAGGAAGCCCGCGAGGGTGACACCGTCTCGATCGCGCCCTGCCGTCCGCTGTCGCGCCGCAAGTCTTACAAGCTGGTCTCGGTGATCGAGAAGGCGAGCGCCTAATGATCCAGTTACAAACCATGCTCAATGCCGCTGACAACAGCGGCGCACGCACCCTGATGTGCATCAAGGTGCTCGGCGGCTCCAAGCGCCGCTATGCCCAGGTCGGCGACGTGATCAAGGTGTCCATCAAGGACGCGATCCCGCGCGGCAAGGTCAAGAAGGGCGAGGTGTATGACGCGGTGGTGGTTCGCACCAAGCGCGGCGTGCGCCGCGCCGATGGCTCGCTGCTGCGCTTCGACACGAACGCCGCCGTGCTGCTGACCAACAAGCTCGAGCCCGTCGGCACCCGCATCTTCGGACCCGTGACGCGCGAACTGCGCACCGAACGGTTCATGAAGATCGTGTCGCTCGCTCCCGAGGTGCTGTGACATGAACAAGATTCGCAAGGGTGACACCGTCGTCGTCATCTCCGGCAAGGACAAGGGCCGCCAGGGCACCGTTCTCGTCGTCGACGGCGACAAGGTCACCGTGGAAAACATCAACAAGGCGAAGAAGCATCAGAAGCCTCGCCAGGGCAAGGCCGGTCCGATGCCGGGTGGCATCGAAGACAAGGCCATGCCGTTGAACATCAGCAAGGTCGCGATCTGGAACGCGGGCGCGAAGAAGGCCGACAAGGTGGGCATCAAGGTGCTCAATGACGGCAAGCGCGTGCGTTTCTTCAAATCCAACGGCGAAGTGATCGACGCCTGAGCGTCGATATCATCGTAGAGGAACAGGCAGCAATGGCCAGGTTAAGAGAGTTCTATCAGAAGACGGTCGTTCCGAAGCTCACCCCAAGATCACCAAGATCACGGTGAACATGGGCGTGGGCGAAGCAGTGGCCGACCGCAAGGTCATGGACGCCGCGGTCGCCGATCTCACCAAGATCACGGGCCAGAAGCCCGTGCTCTGCATGTCGAAGAAGTCGATCGCTTCGTTCAAGGTCCGCGAAAACCTCGCGATCGGCACGAAGGTCACGCTGCGCGGCGAGCGCATGTGGGAATTCTTCGATCGCCTGATCACGATCGCGATCCCCCGCATCCGTGACTTCCGCGGCATCAACCCGCGTTCGTTCGATGGTCGTGGCAACTTCAGCCTCGGCATCAAGGAACAGATCATTTTCCCGGAAATCCAGTACGACCAGATCGACCAGCTCCGGGGAATGGACATCACGATCACCACGACGGCG
>JAQSWD010000159.1 GCA_029266835.1 Steroidobacteraceae bacterium | reverse complement strand
GTTCATTGGGCGCCGGACCTCCTTCGAGGGCAGTGGCCGCTTGAAGCCGGTGATCCCGAGGGCGCGCCGCACTCGTCAGTCGAGGACCGAACCTGCCGCTTGACTCTGGAGTACGGTCCATACTTTAGGCTCCCAGTCCATGGAGCAATCGGCATGAATTCGATCGGCATCGGCACCCTGGCCAAGCGCGCCGGCGTCAGAATCGACACTGTTCGGTACTACGAAAAGAGCGGCCTGCTGGCGCCGGCGTCGCGCCTGGCATCCGGATACCGGCGTTACGGCGACGAGCAGGTTTTCCGGCTTCGTTTCATCCGGCGGGCGCAGGAACTGGGGTTCACGCTCAAGGATATCCGCGAACTGCTCGGAATCTCGAAGCAGAAGGACGTGGCCAAGGTGAAGCGTGCCGCCGAAAGGAAGCTTGCGGACGTGGAGGAGCGCCTCCTCGCGCTGACGCGCATGCGCGATGGACTGGCGACCCTGGTGGCCACCTGTCCCGGCCACGGCCGCGCGGCCGATTGCCCGATATTGAAAGCATTGGGCGAGGAAAGACTTCAATGACGGAACACAAGCATTCTCACGGCCAGGCGGCGGATTCGCCCGTGGCCCATGCGCATGCAACGCCACAGGCTGAGTCGAATACCACCATGGACCTGGTTTGCGGGATGACGGTATCCAGGGACACCTCGCATCGCGCTCAGCACCGCGGCACTGACTACTACTTCTGCTCGGATGGATGTCGCAGGAAGTTCGTCGCCGAACCTGAAAAGTACGTTGGCAGACTGGCGGACGATGCCGGCCACCATGACCGCCACGGACATCACCATCACGCACCGGGCTCAGCCCCTGTCGTCGCGAAGCCGAGAGGCGACGCCGCTTCCAGGTCGGTTGCGGAAGAAACGATTTACACCTGTCCGATGCATCCGGAGATCCGCCAGACAGGCCCCGGCTCATGCCCGATCTGCGGCATGGCGCTCGAGCCCGTCATGCCAACCGCAGTGGAAGACGATTCGGAGCTGCGCCACGTCAAGCGCAAGTTCTGGATTGCGGCGGTGCTGAGTCTGCCGGTGGTGGCGATCGCCATGGTGCCGCACCTGTTCGACTTGCATCTTTCCGATGTCACGGCGCGAGTCCTTCGCTATCTCGAGCTGGGGCTCTCCGCGCCAGTGGTGTTCTGGGCCGGCGCTGACTACTACCAGCGCGGCTGGAAAGGCGTGCTCAACCGCTCGCCTAACATGTACACGCTCATTGGTTTAGGCGTGCTCGTCGCCTACGTGTTCAGCCTGTTCGCGAGTTTTGCGCCCCAAGCTTTTCCGCCAGAGATGCGCGATGCTCACGGCATGGTTGGCGTCTACTACGAAGTCGCCGCCGTCATCATCGCGCTCGTACTTCTCGGCGAGTGGCTGGAGCTGGCGGCGCGTGGGCGTACCAGCGCTGCGATCCGGCAACTGCTGGGACTGGCTGCGAAGACGGCACGGCGCATCGAGGCGGATGGAACCGAAGGGGACGTTCCGCTCGAAGAAATCCGCGTCGGCGACCGTGTGCGGGTTCGTCCGGGAGAAAAAGTGCCCGTGGATGGCCTCATCGAGGAAGGCCGCTCCACATTCGATGAGTCGATGCTCACCGGCGAACCGCTGCCCGTCGACAAGACAGCCGGTGATCGCGTGGTGGGCGCGACCCTCAACCAGACCGGTTCGGTGATCGTGCGCGCGGACAAGGTCGGCGCAGACAGCCTGCTCTCGCAAATCGTGAATCTCGTGGCACAAGCGCAGCGCAGTCGCGCACCACTGCAGCGGCTCGCGGATCAGGTGTCGGCCTGGTTCGTGCCCGTCGTCATTGCCATCGCGATCGGCACGTTCTTCATCTGGTGGTTTGCGGGCCCTGATCCCAGGCTCGCCTATGCCCTGGTCAATGCGGTCGCGGTGCTCATCATCGCGTGTCCTTGTGCGCTGGGGCTCGCCACGCCCATTTCCATCATGGTGGCGAGCGGACGCGGCGCGCAGATGGGCGTCCTCTTCCGCGATGCGCAGGCGATCGAATCCCTGCGCGAGATCGATACGCTCGTGGTGGACAAGACCGGTACCCTCACGGTTGGCCGTCCGGCGCTCCACAAGGTCATCACCACGGAGCCCTGGCAAGTAGACGAACTACTCGCCATCGCCGCGGCACTCGAGAAGTCGAGTGAGCATCCGCTGGCGCGCGCCATCGTCGAAGGAGCGACGTCGCGCAATCTCGCTGCCGCTGCCGTCACGGAGTTTCAATCGATAACAGGCCGCGGTGTGACCGGACGCTACGGGGACCGCGTCGTCGCGCTGGGAAATGCCGCTCTCATGAAGGATGTCGGGGCGTCGCTCGATGCATTGCACAGCCAGGCGGAATCCCTGCGCGCCACGGGCCGCACGGTCATGTTCATCGCGATCGACGGCGAACTTGCGGGTGCGATTGCCGTCGGCGACCCGATCAAGGAAACGACGCCGCAGGCGCTCAAGGATCTTCGCGCCGATGGCCTGCGCATCGTCATGCTGACGGGCGACGCGCGTGGCACCGCCGAAGCCGTGGCCAGGAGCCTGGGTATCGATGAAGTCATCGCCGAAGTGCAGCCCGCGGACAAGGCCCGCATCGTGGAGAAGTTACAGGGCGAAGGACGCCGCGTGGCCATGGCCGGTGACGGCATCAATGATGCGCCGGCACTTGCAAGGGCCCACGTCGGCATCGCCATGGGTACGGGCACCGATATCGCCATGGAAAGTGCACAGGTGACGCTGGTCAAGGGCGATCTCAACGGTATCGTTCGCGCCCGTCAGCTGAGTCGCGCCACCGTGCGAAACATCCGACAGAACCTCGGGTTCGCGTTTGGCTATAACGCGCTGGGAATTCCGGTGGCCGCGGGAATTCTCTATCCAGCGTTCGGATTACTGTTGTCGCCGCTACTGGCAGCGCTCGCGATGAGCCTCTCCTCCGTCTCCGTGATCAGCAACGCTCTGCGCCTGCGGACGTGACGTTGGCGAGGCGCCATCACTTCACGAGCGTGACCGGCACGGAAGCGAGGTGAATGACCTTCATCGTCACCGAACCCAGCAAGAAGCCACGAACGTGGCCGAGCCCGCGAGTCCCCATGATGATTTCCGCGCACCGCGTCCGAGTCGCAAAGCTCGCGATGACTTCCGCGGCGTTTCCAACCTTGGCATAGCAGTCGAACATGACGCCAAGACGCCCGGCGAGCTCACGTGCGGGCTCGAGCGCCTCTTCGGACATCCGCTGCTGATGATCCTTGATCATCGCCGGCCGCACGTGACGGCTCGGTGGCATTCCGGGTTGAACGTTCAGAAGCAGAAGCTGCACGTGGCGCGAGTCGCGGAATCGCTCCGCCGCGAATTTCAGGGCGCGCAAGGAGTTGGCCGATCCGTCGATGGGGACGAGAATGTTCTTGGCGGGCATGACTATCCTGTGTATTCGGTGGGCTTTGATCAGGGAATCTCGAAAGTGAAGCGAACGGGCCGCGCCACCAGCACGTCCGCGCTCGCGTTGACCAGAATCCATTCTGCAACGCTTCCGAGCAGCATATGCGCCAATCCGGAGCGGCCGTGGGTGCCGAGTACAACGAGGTCGGCCCGCATCTTCGCCGCTTCCGTGAGAATCACGCTGCGTGCGTCACCCCGGCGCAGCTGCGGCCGAATCGGCGCGCCTTTTCGCTCGAGGGACTTGGCCAGCGCGCGTATCTCCTGTTCGGCCTTGGCACGCACCTCCTTGTGGTACCGAGTGGGCTCCGTATCCGTGCCCTCATCGAGCAACCCTGGAAACGGCACCCAATAGGCTCTGACCGCGGACACCGGCGAAGCGGACGGGTCGGAGGCAGCCTGAGCCAGCTTTACCAGCCGACTCGCGGAAGGGTCGAGCGGCAAGGCGACCAACGGTCGGCCGTACGGGGCATCCGCAATCCTTCTAACAACCAGGACGGGCGTGTCGGCCATGCGTGCGACCCGTGCCGCGGTACGGCCCAGCACTTTGTCGGGCCTCTGCCCTGCCCCCTTGCAACCCAGCACGATGACGTCCGCCTCGAGCTCGCGGCTCAGGCGAATGATCTCGACGTACGGCTCGCCCTTGAGAAGATGTGTCGTGACCGACGTGCGTGGCATGCGGGCCCGGACGATTTGCCGCTCCAGTCGCTCACACTCCCTCGCCATCATCCGAGTCACGTCGGCGCGGGGTCTCGCAGCCCCAAACTTGGGAGCCTGATGCACGTGAACCAGATGGACGCGCCGAACACCCGCGGAGCCAAGCCGGATTGCTCGATCGGCGGCGCGCTGCGCGTATCGTGAAAAGTCGGTGGGCACCAGCACTGTCTTCATTTCTTCTTCTCCACTCGTAATCTCCTGCTCAAGAGGCTAGCACCCACACGGCTCCCCCATAGGACAGAACTATGGCGAGGCTTTCCACTCGCATCGAAGCCAGCCGTGTACCACGGCGCGCAAGGATTGCCATCAGGCCCAAGCCCACGGCGATCGCGGCGAACAACGCGGTACGCGCGTGATCGTCAGACGCCACTGCAAGCACGGGGCCCTTCGTATAGGCCAGGTCCATTGCCAGAAGGATGGTCATGTTGAACGCGTTGCTTCCGAAAATGTTGCCGACCGCCAGGTCGAGCGCACCGAGTCGCACCGCGGCGATACAGGCGGCGATTTCAGGAAACGAGGTGGTGAAACCCACCAGCAACGTGCCGACGAAGGACTCGCTCAGACCGGCCTCCGAGGCAAGCGCTTCCGCTGACAGCACCAGCAGCGGCGCCGTGATCAGCAGCCCCACGGCGGCCACGCCGAATCCAGCCAGCCCGCGCCGAAGCAGCGTGCGGCTCGACTCTCCAAGCTCGAGCTGATCCGGCGGGGCAGTCTGGGTCATGTTCGCGTAAACGGAGCGCATCCCCACCAGGTAGATAGCCATGATCAGTATGGTCTCGATCCCGACGTGCCCGATCCGGCCCCACCCACCCGAGACGATCGCGGCGCCCGCCATCGCGGTGAGCACGACCGCCAGTGTCGCAACCAGCGCGTGGCTGGACGATGCGTTGTCGAGAATCTGGCGTCGCCGGTACACGAGATCGAGCAATGCCAGTATCAGCATGTTGGCGAGGGTCGAACCCATGAGATCGCCCACCCCGATGTCCACCGTATCGAGGATCGCCGCGTTGACGTCCGTCGTGAGCTCCGGCAGCGAGGTGCTGGCCGCCAAAAGCACGCTGCCCACCCACATTCTTCCCAGCCCCGTCGCATCGGCGACGGCATCGGCGTGACGCGCCAGGCGCGAGGCGACGAGGAACACCGCCACGCCGACGCCCGCAAACACGGCCAGCGGAAGCAAAGGCCCCCGGCCGACAAGGAATGCCAAAACCAGTTCATGCATCGCAGCCACCGTGCAGGGGCGCGGCCGCGGTCGCCACACCGTTCTTCAAGTGCCTTGATTTTCGACAGGGACGTCCGCTGTCCGCATCCGTAGTTCTGCGCACTCCGGCGGCCCTCGAACCTGCTGGAACTGGTTAAATAGCCGGAGCAGCAGGCGCGGCACTATGCTCGCTCACCATGCTCGCCCAAGGTACTCACGCGTTGCGACCAGGAATCGAATGACCCTCCTGCTCAATCTGATCGCGGTCCTCGGGTCGCTCGTCGTGTTGTGGCTGCTCTATCTATTCCTGTTCGAGCGCGGCGCTTCATACCGGACCAGTACACCGCTGCACGAACTCGATGAGCCTGAACGACTGCGACTCCTGA
>JAQSWD010000158.1 GCA_029266835.1 Steroidobacteraceae bacterium | reverse complement strand
TTGCGCTGGAAGTTCGAGACCGGCAAGGCGATCCGTGCTCAACCGCGGGTGCTGGGCGGCGCTGTCTATCTACACTCCGATTCGGGTTTTCTGTACAGGCTGGATGCGAAGACTGGCGCGGAAATCTGGCGGGTACGCGTGGACACGGGCAGCGATCCGCGCCTGCCGACCCATGAGAAAGGCACGCGCTGGGATCGCTACGGTTCGAGCGTGGTGGCGGACCAGAAGCATCTGTACCTCGCGAGCCGCGACAAGCATCTCTACGCGCTGGACCTGAAAACCGGCCGCGAAGCCTGGCGGATCGCCGCGGGCGACATCATGACCGCGACCCCGGCGCTGTACCGCGATCTCGTGATCTTCGCGGCCTATGATGGCAAGGTGAGCGCCGTTTCCGCACGCGACGGCGCGCCGCGCTGGACCTTCGACGCGAAACTCGCGGTGCCGGGCGATCTCACCGTGTCCGGCGATCGCGTACTGGTGGGCAGCCGCAGCTACGACCTGATCTCGCTGAATGCCGCCACCGGGAAGGAACAGTGGCGGCACTACTACTGGTTCTCATGGATCGAATCTCCACCCGTCGTGCGAGACGGCGTGGTCTACACCGGCTCATCCGACGCGACGAACATCTACGCCATCGACGTTTCGGATGGTGTGTCGCGCTGGAAGGCCGCAGTGCCAGGTTATTCGTGGCAACGACCGGCCGTCGACGCGAAGACGGTCGTGGTGGGTACCGTCGGCGCAGGCCCGTTCCCGGGCGCACGCGTCGGTTCGCTGCTGGCATTGGACCGCGACACGGGCGCCATTCGTTGGATCCATCTGGACCCGCCCAGTGGAGACGCGGCGAAGAAGGATTGGGGCTTTGGCGCCTCACCCGTGATGTTCGGGGGCCTGGTGTACGCGGCGGATCTCGACGGCCGGGTGTACGCGTTCGAACTCGAGTAGTGAGGAGTGCATATGAAACTGCTGACTCTCGTGATGCTTCCACTGTTGTCATCGGCCTGCCTTGCGCAAACGGCAAGAGCATGATCCTCGAGGGCATCGGGCCCGACGCCAGTGGCGCGCAAGCGAAGCAGCGCATCACCTGGACGCCGAATGCCGACGGGTCCGTGCGGCAACTTTGGGAAACCGCCGATGCCAAGGGTGTGTGGACCGCGGTGTTCGACGGGCACTACACCCGCAAGTAGCCAGGGCCGCGGAGCTTTACCGTCCGACGGCGTGCAGGACGATTCCCATAGTTAGGCCTACATCGCGGGCGCGGGGCTTTGAAATTTCGCGCGCGCACTTCCGCGAGTTTCAATTCTCACGCGGCAAACGCGTGATGCGGGCCGCGGGTTGAGCCATGCACGCGATAAAAAGCTGGCACGCCAATTGCCTCTCCTGTTACTGACTCCATTCAGCAACAAGGACGAAACATGAAGAATCTATCCCGTTATATCGTCGCCGGTGCCGCTGCCACGCTGCTGCCGTTCGCGGTTGCCGTCGCGCAGAGTCCCGATCAGACCGCGCCCCCCGCCCAGGAGCCGACGCAAGGCCAGGGCGCGACGTTCGAGTCACTGGACACGAACGGCGACGGCCGCATCTCGAAGCCCGAAGCCGAGGCCAATGCCACCGTGAAGGCCCAGTTCTCGAGCTACGACGTGAACGGTGACGGTTTCATCGAGCGTGCCGAAGTCACTCAGGCAAATCAGTCGCAGTCTGAGTCTCCCAAGCAATAGCGCTCGGGCGACCCGCGCGGATGAGTGACCGCGCGGGTCGTTTTACCGCTGGATCAACCAGCCGCTTGCGCTGCCAGCGCTTCCAATCGCTGCTTCAGGTTCGCGTCCAGATTCACTGGCAATGACCGCTGCCATTCGGCGTCGAGGACCTGCTGCGCCAGTTTGTTCTGGCCATTCTTCAAGTAGAGGTCGGCGAACTCGAGACGCACGGTGACGCTCCGGTCGCGCTGGTTGTCGTTGAAATAACCCTTCGAGAGCATCTTCACGGCATTCGGCGGCAACCGCAGCTGTCGTTCCGCCGGCAGGTTGGCGCGATGGTTGTAATCGGTCGCGGAGACCTGCGCGTGCTCCAGCATCCAGATGGAGGCGGCGTAGCGCTGGGAAGGATTCACCCAGCGGCCCGTGTAGCCGTACAGCATCCCCAACGCCAGCCGCAGCTGGTAGGTGTGAAGGTCATCGGATGCGGCCATGGTCTGCCGCTTGGCCTCCATGAGGCCGCCCTCGTTTTCCCGCAGTACGCTGTTCAGATCGTCGATGCGCTTCTCTTCGAACAGGATCTCGGTGAGGCCTAACAAGGCGCGCGGATCGGTGCTGATCTTTCCGCTGATCGCGACACTCGTCCGGAAATAGCCCTCGGCGCGTTTGTCGCGCGCGGCCTGGTGGATCTCGCCGCAGCGCCGCGTGAGCTGCTGCATGGCCGCCGCGGGGGTGCCCTTCGGCGGCTCCATGAATCCGTCGAACCCCTCGCGCCACCAGGTAAGGGAGGCGGCGGGGATCGGTTCCTGGAGCACCCGCAGTAGTTCGACGACGGCGGGACCGATGGCTGCGTCGTCGGAAAACCTGCTCAAGGCTTCACCGGCGCTGGTGGCTCGGAAGTCGCCGGGCGATGCGGTGTACGCCTCGTTGCCCAGCGAAGTGGCCACCGCGAGCAACAGCGGCTTGCGGGCGCCGGGCAACCGGCTCATTCCATCGACCGCGCTGTCCAGCGCGCGGATGACCAGGCCGCGCTCGTCCAGTTCGCGGATGTATTCCAGCAGCGCGCCCGAGTCCTCACGTTGCGCCAGAATGTCCATCACCAGTCGATGAGCCTGCAAGTTGGCCCGGTCATCGGACGCCGCCTGTCGCGCGAGGGACGTGGCGGTTTCGAGATCACCGCTGTCGCGTTTCAGCGCGGCGCGATTCATCAGATAGACACCCTTGCGCGCGTCGTTCAGTTCCACCGCGCGCGCGAGCAGGGCATCGGCATCGGCGGATTTCGCCGGTTCGGTCTTGAGCAATTGCGCGAGATTGTTGAGCGCGACGCCCGACTTCGGGTTGATCTCCAGGGTCTTCTGATAGGCGCTGACGGCCGCATTGCGGATCTCGGGCCGCTTGTCGGGTGCCGCCATCCGTACCTCGTCATGCCATTGCACGCCGACTTTGAACAAGGTGCTCGACTGCTCGGTGGGCGTAGCCGCCGCCAGTGCGCGATTCTCGAAAATCCTGGCGGCCTCACTGATACGTCCGCTGCGATACAACTCCACGCCCCGCGAGAGGTCGGTGGATGCGGCGTCGGCCGGCGCTGCAACTTGCACATGATCTGCGCCGGGGCGAATCGCCGGTGATTGCGCCGCGACCGGTGCCGCCTGACGGGCTGCCCGGTTGCGCGGCGCGCGCGCCGCGGGCGCGACACCGCCGGCAGCGGGTTGCGCCACGGGTTGCGCCGCTGGAGGCGCTGCAGCCGGTTTCACCTCGACCTTGTTGAACACCTGGTCCCAGTCCGCGCCGGGGCAGGACGCTGAAAGACCTAACAACAATAGCCAGGGCAGGAAGGACTTCGTGGATTGCATCATGGCGCCCTGATGAGGCCGTCGTCGCCGACATCCGCGTTCGGCTCGTACTGGTAGTCGGCCGCATACACGGAAATGGTCTGCGCGGGATTCGCCTTGAGAGGCGCGGCGCACCTGGCCCATTTCTGCTCGGGAGAATCGTCCGGCCTGACCGATTCGCAGCCTTCGACCAGCGTTTCCGTGTTGCCGATACCGTCCATGAGATGCGGCGAAATGCCGGTGAGAGTGATCTCCTTCTGGTGAGGACCGGCGGCACCGCCCCGGTACAGCACCCGCAGGACGGAGTTGCTCGCCATCTTCACGCGAGCGTACGGCAACGGGACGACGACCAAGGGCGCGCCTTCAGCGATCACCTTGTCGGCGATGACGACATGCGAAAGAAAGAGATCCTTGAAGAGCCTCCAGTTGGCGTCCGACGTTACCCAGCCCACGGTGGCCTTGGTGAGGTCGCGCTGGAGTTGAGCCGGGACGCCCACGGGCCTGAACGCAATGTCTTCCTTGTAGAGCTGGATCTTCGGCAGCCCGGGCATTTCGTGGTTGCCGATTCGCGTGGTCGCGCGCCATTCCACGGTGACTTCGGGGTCCGGAGAATTGGAGGACTCCTGCGTCATGACGGCCGTCCAGGTCGCGACGGGCTCGGCGCCTTGCAGATCCGTGCGCCAGTCGAGGATGGGATAGAACCGGGAAAGCTCCGCCGTCAAGGCGATGGCAACGTCGGACTCGATCTTCCGCCGGTGCTCGTCGCTCATGGCGTCGTTGAACTGCGCGGACGCGATCTTCACCGCAACCTTCACCACGCGCGGTGTCTGCGCCACCGCATTGCCGCACAGAAATGCGGTGGCGCAGCAGAGCAGGCTAACTAACCGCGACGCACTCATTGGAAGCCGGCGAAAAGAAAAAGAGGGCAATCGACAGCTCCGGCGCCGTGGGGACGGTGAATTCGCAATTCGCCACAGCAGTGCGCGTGACCTGGCCCTGATCGGTGACGACTTCCTCGAGACTGGCCTTGATCCTTGCACCAGGACGCACCTTGAGTTTGGACACCTTGATGGGCCGCAGGACCAGGCTTTCTGCGACTCTCTCGTAATCTGCAGCGCCTTGCGTCTTGAACAGCCGCCCGATCTCGGCTTGCAGTGTTTCAATATCCTGCTGTCCGATGGGCGCGTCAAGGTCGGAGTCACTAACTACGAACACGCTGTTGCGCCAGTAATCCGGCGTTTCCCAGGTCTCGCCATCCACCGTCAGCGCCAAGTGGTGCTTCTTTCGACCGGTCGAGTTCTCGACCACCGAAAGGTTGGAATTGATGACGCGATCGGGAACCAGGTACACACCACGCAACACGTGATCATCGCCCTGCCAGAACCACGCGCCGACGACGGCCAGCAGCGCGGCCGCCGCGCCCGCCACCCACGGCCAGCGGCGTGGCCGCGGCACATGTGGCTCGCAGGCCTCGATGAGCCTGGCCACGTCGCTGTCGAAGTCCGCGTCGTTGATCGACACCGCGTTGCGCCGCGCCAGCGATTGCAGGTCCGCGGGAAGCGCATCGCCGCCGGGCATCGCGGCCCCACCGAATATCACCGGGATGACGAGCAGATCGTCGCGGGCGAGCGCCTGCGCCACTTCCTGGCGAACCCAGTCCCCAGCGTCGTCGAGCCTGCGTTGGCCCGCGTCATTCCGGGAATCGAGCCAGGACTTGCCGATGACGGCGATGAGCACGTTGCAGGTTTTCAGGTTCTGCGCGATCGCTTCGTCGAATTTCGCGCCGCCGGGAATGGTGGAGGTGTCCATGAAAACCGCGCGCTTGCCGAACTCCGTGCGCAGCCGGTCACGCAATCGGCCGGAAAAACTTTCCGAGTCGCTGCGCCGGTAGCTGATGAAGATCCGGTACATCGAACACACTCCCTGTCTTTGCCGGATATTAGCCGCATGCGGCCCGCTCTGACACGCCGCCTCAACGCCTGCCGCTCGTGTGCTCCGGCCGGGAGTGCCAGACTGCGCGCTTCACCAGAGTGGAGCGAGCGATGCCTGATTTGACGTTCTTCGGAGTGGATCTCAAGACCTGGATCACCGGCGGCGCCATCGTCGTGCTGATCGCCATTGCGCATTTCGCGCTGGGCTGGTGGGCCCGGCGCCGCGAACGCCGGCAGCAGGAGAAGCCGCTGGCGCCGGGTGAGTCGCCAAAGGCGCGCTACTGGATCGCCCGCGGTCTCAGTGAGGCCGTGCCGCCGATCGCCTTCATGCTCTGGCTGCACGGCCTGCACTTCGCACTGACCATGCTGGCGGCCGATTTCCCGTCGACTCCCTGGCTCACGCGCGGCGTACAGGCGCTCGACTGGATTCGCGGCCTGGGAACCTTGTTAGGTCTCGCCTGGTTGCTGAACCGCGTGGCGCGCACCATCGAAGGGGTGCTGCGCTCGTTCTCTTCGCGAACCGAGGCGGGTTGGGACGATGAGCTGCTGCCGTTCGCCGGCCGGGCGCTGCGCATCATCCTGCCCATGATCGCCATCATCCTGGGAACGCCCGCGCTCGAGGTTTCGCCCGACGCGCAGGGGGTGATCCAGAACGCCGTGAGCCTGCTGCTGGTAGGCACCATCGGCTACATCCTGATCCAGTTCGTCAATGCGATGGCCCGGGTGCTGCTCGGCCGCTACCGGCTGGACGTGGCCGACAACCGCCGCGCGCGCAGTGTCTACACGCAGATCACGGTGCTGCGCAAAATGGCGATCGCCGTCATCGCGCTGTTCGCCATCGCCTCGATGCTCATGGTGTTCCAGCCCGTGCGCCAACTGGGCACGGCCATGCTGGCGTCGGCCGGTGTCGCGGGCATCGTCATCGGCTTCGCGGCGCAGAAGAGCCTGGCCACTTTGCTCGCGGGGTTCCAGATCGCGTTGACGCAGCCCATCCGCATCGACGATGTGGTCATCGTCGAAGGCGAGTGGGGCCGGATCGAGGAGATCACGTTGACGTACGTGGTGGTGCGCATCTGGGACCTGCGCCGGCTGATCGTGCCCATCACGTATTTCATCGAGCAGCCGTTCCAGAACTGGACGCGGGTGTCGGCCGACATCCTGGGCACGGTGTTCCTGTACGTGGACTACAACGTGCCGGTGGACGCCGTGCGCCAGGAACTCACGCGATTGCTCGAAGCCTCACCGCTCTGGGACCGGCGATTGCTCGAAGCCTCACCGCTCTGGGACCGCAAGGTGAACGTGCTGCAGGTGACGGATTCGAAAGAGGGCTCGGTGGAATTGCGTGCGCTGGCCAGCGCGAGTGACGCGGGCCGCGCCTTCGACCTGCGCTGCGAGTTGCGCGAGAAGCTCGTGGCTTTCATCCAGCAGAACTACCCGGAAAGCCTGCCGCGCTTGCGGGCCAGCCTCTCGCAGCAGTCAGGCTCGGTTCTTCGCCAATGCCTTGCTGGCCGCGGCGAACCACAATTCGTCCAGCTGTTCGCGCAGATTGGTGGGTATCGTGGTGGTCATCGCCAGGGCATCCACGATGGCCTTCTCGCAGGCGAGATCGGGATTCGGCAGCGGCGGCAATTCCCGCAGCCCGGCGAGATCGCCGGTGGCCCATGCGCGCGCGCGGGCTTCTTCCACCGGTTTGTTGGCCAGGGCCTCCGCGAGCGCGACCGTCAGCGCGAAGCACTCCTCGTCGCCGAGTTTCTCGCGCGCAAACGCCTTGAGCTGCCCACGCAGGTTTTCCGTCTTGAAGGTGAATTCCAGGGTGGGGCGCGTGACGGGAATCTTCCTGGCTTGCACCTGTTGCCAGACTTCCGCCCAGGACCCGCCAGACCCCAGCTGCAATTTCTTGATCACCGCCTCTCGCAATTTTTCGGCCACCAGGAAGGGGCGCATTTTCTCCACGCCGGAGTCGCGACCGAGGTAGAGCTTCTTCTGTACCAGCCAGCGCGCGTAGATGTCGGGCGGCAACAGGTCCTGCAGCTTGGCCTTGTCGGGATTCTTGCGCAGCTTCAAGGCCGCCGGCACCAGGGTGAGCATGCGGAAGGCACCAACCTTCTTGTCGGGTTTCAGGCCCACTCCCACCTGCGCAAGGATTTCCTGCGATTGCGAAGCCACCGCAAGGATTTCCTGCGATTGCGAAGCCACGCGCGTCACCTGCTGCGAGCGGAAGCGCATCTGCGCGGGCAGCAGCGGCGGCTCACCGACTATCCACAGCGTGTGGCCCGGATGGTCCGGGTGCGTGACCTGCCACATGCCGGGCCCCGCGTATTCGCCCGTGACGACGATTTCGTCTAGCGGCTGGTCGAGCGCCTGGGCACGTGAAATATCGGTATTCAGCGCGCAGGCCAGCAGGGTTGCGAGAGCCCCGATACGAACGGATGAAGTGCGGACGGATGAAGTGCGGTAGTTGGTCACGCTATTTTCCTTCATTGCCTGCGGAGAACTGTTCGATGGCGGCGAGAACCTCGCCGGGATTCGACAGCGCCACGTTGTGCGAGGCGTTCTGCATCTCGATCACCTGG
>JAQSWD010000030.1 GCA_029266835.1 Steroidobacteraceae bacterium | reverse complement strand
TCAGTAAGCACGCGCCGGACCGATATGGAAAGTGGGCGGAATGCGCCCGTCGGTCATTCTCAGCGTTCAAATGATCCAAATCATCGGTTCAGTGGTGGTGGCCGTCTGCGTGTTCGGCGGCTTCATGTGGTCGGGTGGTCACCTGGCGGCGCTCTGGCATCCGAGCGAGATCGTCATCATCTGCGGCGCGGCGCTGGGCGCGTTCATGATCAGCAACCCGCCCAAGGTGTCGAAGCAGGCGTTCGCACAGGCGCTCGCGCTGCCCAAGGGGCCGCGCTACCAGCGTGATGACTACGTCGACCTGCTGAAGCTGGTCTACGACATCCTGGTGAAGATGCGCAAAGAAGGTTTGCTGGCCATCGAGTCCGACGTCGAGAAGCCGGAAGAAAGCGCGCTGTTCAAGAAATACCCGAAGATTCTCGAAGACCACCACATGGTGGTGTTCATCACCGACTGCCTGCGCCTGATCGTGGGTGGCACGCTGGATCCGCACGAGCTCGAGAGCCTGCTCGAGTACGAGCTCGAGACCCACCACAAGGAAGCGCACGAGCCTTCGCATGCCGTGCAGAAAGTGGCCGACGCGCTGCCCGGCTTCGGCATCGTCGCCGCGGTGCTGGGCATCGTGAACACCATGGGCGCTCTGGAAGGCGCGGACACGGCCACCATCGGCCACAAGGTGGGCGCGGCGCTCGTGGGCACCTTCCTCGGCATTCTCGTCGCCTACGGTTTCATCGGTCCGATCGCTTCGGCGATGGAGCACAAGGCCAACGAAGAGGGCAAGGCCTTCGAAGTGGTCAAGATGGCGCTGGTGGCCAGCGTGCGCGGATACGCGCCGCCGGTGGCCGTGGAGTTCGCGCGCAAGCTGCTGTTCAGCGAAGTGCGGCCGACCTTCGCCGACCTGGAAGCGCACCTCAAGGGCAAGCCGCCGCCGGGCAAGCCCGCGCACTAACCACCGACCATGGCCGCACAGCCGAAAAAAGCCGAGGAGAAAGCCCGGCCTATCTACGTCAAACGCGTCAAGAAGGTGGCGGGTGGGCACCACGGCGGCGCGTGGAAAGTCGCCTACGCCGACTTCGTGACGGCCATGATGGCCTTCTTCATGGTGATGTGGCTGGTCACGGCGGTGTCCAAGGAACAGCGCGCTGCCATCTTCGACTACTTCAAGAATCCCAGCATGGAGCCCGGCAAGAGCGTGAAGCCCGCGCCGGGCCAGATGGGGCCGGGCGGCGCAAGTTCGTCACCGATCAACCTCGGCGGCGGACTCGACGCGCCCAAAACCTCGCTGCAGAAGACCGACAAGATCGGCGCGACGGTGATGACGTCCCCGTCCACGCCCATCGATCTCCAGACTGAAGAACAGAAGGCCGCGGCCGCCGAGGCCGAGCACAAGGAGCAGGAGAAGAAGCAGCTCGACGCGCTCATGCAGGACCTCAAGGAGGCCATCGCCAAGAGCCAGGCGCTGGAGCCCTTCAAGGACCAGCTGTTGCTGGACATCACGCCCGAAGGCCTGCGCATCCAGATCGTCGATGCGCAGAACCGGCCGATGTTCGACCTGGGCAGTTCGCGTCTCAAGCCCTATACGGTCGACATCCTTCGGGAAGTGACCGGCTACCTGAAGACCGTGCCCAACCGACTGAGCATCACGGGGCATACCGACGCGACGCCGTATGCGGGGCGCACGGGGTTCACCAACTGGGATCTATCTACCGACCGCGCGAATTCCGCGCGACGTGCCATCGAAGGTGCCGGCCTGGATACCGCGCAGATTTCGCGCGTCGTGGGGCTGGGTTCATCGGTTCTCTTCGACAGCGGGAATCCGCGCAATCCGGTCAACCGCCGCATCAGCATCGTGGTGATGACCAGGGCGGCGGATGCGGAAGCCAAGCTCGGCGATCTGCCGACCGCCAGCGTCGATGAACAGCCTTCGGCCGTCTTCAATGAACAGCCTTCGGCCGTCTTCAATGAACAGCCTTCGGCTGTATCAGGCGAGCCGGCGTCGACGTCCGATGGCGCCGTCCCGCCCGCGCAAACCTCAGCGCCGCTGGCCGCGGCGCACTGACGATCAGTACCAGTTGCGCGCGCTCGCGAGCGCGCGCTCGGGCGTATCCACTCGTTCGAGGAAGTCGCCGCGCAGTATGCGCAGCGCGATGATCTCGTCGTGTATCTCGCGTGCGGTGCGTATGCCCAGCCTGCGCAGCAGCGGCATCGGCGGGCACCAGCCCTGCAGCGCGTGTTGAAGCAGAAAGGCGCTCACCAGCGCGGGCAGTATCAGGAAACGCCTGTCGACAAAGGACCCCAGCGCCAGCCCCGCGAGGCCCAAGCTTGCGGCATTGGCTTCGAGCGTGCGTTCGATGTCCCACTCACGTTTCAGCTGGCGAATGCGTTCATCGATGAATACCGGGTCGGCGCCGATGAAGCGGCTGACGTCGTGCAAGGTGCGGCCTTGAATCCGGTGATTGACCTTGCTGCTGGTGTTTTTGGGAACCCGCTCTTCAGTGGCGGGAAGACGCGCTGCGATGTTCATGCCGCGATGTTCGCGGTTGAATAGTGGTGGCGGCTGTCAGAGCGCGCCCGCCTTTGGCCTAAGCCCTCAAGAAGGGCTGTCGGGAAGGCTGAAGAAGAATGTGGCGCCCTGGTCCTGCTGGCCGTCCACCCAGACTTTTCCGCCATGGCGTTCGACTATGCGCCGCACGATGGAAAGGCCCACGCCGGTGCCTTCGAACTGATCAGCCGAATGCAGCCGCTGGAACACCCCGAACAGCTTGTTCATGTACTTCATGTTGAAGCCGACGCCGTTGTCCTTGACGAAACAGACCAGCGTCGAGCCATCCATGCGATAGCCGATTTCGATGCGCGCCTGGTCGCGCTCGCGCGTGAACTTGATGGCGTTGGAAATGAGGTTCACGAAGACCTGCTGCATCAGGCCCTGGTCCACCTGCCACGTGGGGAAATCGGCGATCACGAATTCGATCTGGCGGCCCGAACGTTCGTGAGCCATGTCGTCGATGACCTTGCGCGCCAGGTCGCCGAAACGCGTGGGTTGTTTGTGCAGCGGCTGACGATTCAGCTGCGACAGGCGCAGCAGGTCGGTGATCAGGCGATCCATGTGGGCCGCGCCCGCATTCACGTTCTGCAGAAGCCTCCGGCCTTCATCGTTGAGATGGCCGGTATGGTCGGAGAGCAGGGCCTGCGTGAACACGGACACCGCGCGCAGCGGCGCGCGCAGGTCATGTGAAACCGAGTATGAGAACGCCTCGAGTTCACGATTGGCGATCTTGAGCTCTTCGGTACGCTCGCGGACGTTCGCCTCCAGCCGCTTCTTTTCGACACGCAACTGGCGCACGGCCAGGGCTCGTTCGAGCACGGGCAGGGTCGTGGCCAGCTTGATGGGCTTCTGTATGTAATCGAGTGCGCCGGCCTTCATCGCCGCGATGGCGGTTTCCAGCGCTCCATGGCCGGTCATGATCACCGCCACCAGCGTGGGGTCGATGAGCTGCGCGGATTTCATCAGGTCGATGCCATTGGTCCCAGGCATCTGCAGGTCGGCCAGCAGCAGATCGAAACTGCGTTCGCGCATGGCGGCCAATGCTTCGGAAGGCGCGGTGAAGCCGTATGTCTGGTAACCCTCGTATTCGAGCGTGTCGCACAGCGCCCGCATGGAGGCAGGCTCATCGTCGACGATCAGCAGGGACTGCTTATGTTCAGCGCTCGGCTGCGGGGTGCGTGAGCTCATGTCCTCACCGGATTCACCGCGGGCTTTTCCGCGTTCATTGTTAGCCAAGTAGGAGAATCCCCGTGTGACTGCCTGCGGATAGTCTCCGCTGGGGACCCGCGTGTTGACAAATGCCTAGGGCGAAACCTGACTTTCTTGTCTTGTAGGACATCTCTCACACGCATGCTCATGATTTTTCAGCCCGTTTTCCCTATCTACTGGGTACGCTCGTGTTGCGACTGCGAAATGGATCACGTGCATGCGAAATCGCGTGGATTATTTTGCAACCATCTGTGCCGGCGGGGGGACCGACCCGGTGCATCATAGAAAAGCGACCGTAGCCTGGCCCGGAGGGAGAGCCAGCTAACTAGTCGCGGGGAAGAACTGATGCAGCCGGTGAAACTGGTGATAGTGGAGGACATGCCGACGGAGGCGGAAATCGCCGTCCGGCAACTCGAAGCCGGTGGATTCACCTGCAATTGGAAGCGCGTCGATTCCGAGCCTGCATTGCGGCGCATGCTCGATGAGGTCCAGCCAGACCTGATCCTCTCCGATTTCACGCTGCCGGGTTTCGACGGCATTTCCGCGCTGGAAGTGGCGCGGGAAGCGAAACCCGACATTCCATTCATCTTTCTCTCCGGCACCATCGGCGAAGAGCGCGCCATCGATGCCCTGCAACGCGGCGCCTACGATTACGTGCTCAAGACCAACATGGCGCGCCTGGTGCCGGCGGTTCGCCGCGCGCTGAGCGAAGCCAGCAGCCGCCGCTCGCGCCGCGCTCTCGAGGAGCAGCTGCGTGACATCGTGGTCACCTCGCAGGACTGGATCTGGGAGCACGACCGCGACGGAAAATTCACCTTCAGCAGCGATTCGGTGCGCAGCACTTTGGGATACGCCCCCGCCGAACTGCTGGGCACGAATGCATCGCAATACGTGCACCCCGAGGACCTGGCGGCGCTCGACTTCGCCATGCATACGCTGGGCCCCAACCAGCGTGCGGCCACCAATCTCCAGGCCCGCTGGCGACATCGCAATGGCAGCTATCGCTGGCTGGAACGCAACATGCTGGTGTTGCTGGGCGAGCAGGGGCAGGTGACGGGTTTCCGCGGCAGCGAGCGCGACATCACCGAGCGCAGGCGCCAGGAAAAACACATCAGCCGCCTCACGCGCGTGCTGAAGATGCTCTCGGGCGTGAACAGCGCCATGGTGCGCATCCGGCAACGGCGCGAGATACTTGCCGAAGCCTGCCGTCTCGCCACTTCGGTGGGCGGATACGCCAGCGCCGTCGTCGCGTTGATAGAGCCCGGCACACGCACGGCCCGGCCCGCGGCCTGGTCCGGCAGCGTGGACAGCCAGGGCGCGCAGCAACTCACCTTCACCATCGCCGAGAATCCACAGGACGACACCAGCGTCATCGGCCGCGTCCTTCGTTCGGGCGCGCCGCTGGTCTGCAACGACCTGCATGCGCTGGACATGTCGCTCGCGGCCCGTGCGCCCTTGCTCGACGCCGGGTTCCGCAGCGTCGTCGCCTATCCAGTGCTCGTGGATCGCACACCGGTGGGCGCCTTGCTGCTCACTTCCTACGACGTCGGCGCCGTGGGCGACGAGGAATCGCGCATGTTGCGCGAACTGGTGGCGAACCTGTCGTTCGCATTGCAGTACATGCACAAGGAAGACGAAGTCCGCTTCCTGTCGTATTTCGACCCGCTCACCAGCCTGGCCAAGCGCAGCCTGTTCTGCGAACGCCTGGTACGCGCGCTCGAGCCGCGCATTGGCCGTCGCGGCACGCCGGCGGTGGCCGTGCTCGACATCGAACAACTGTCCACCATCAACGACTCGTTCGGCCGTCACGCGGGCGACCTGCTGCTGCAGCAGGTGGCCGATCGGCTCAAGCGACACCAGGATTCCACCGAGTTGCTGGCGCATTTCGGCGGCGGCACTTTCGGGTTGATCCTCGAGGCCGCCGGCGACGAAGACGAAGCGGTTCACTGGATGCAGGAGCAGGTCAGCGAGACTTTTCGCGCGCCATTCACGGTCGACGGCCGCGCCATTCCCGTCGACGTGAAATGCGGCTTCGCGCGTTATCCCGACAACGGCAATGACGCCAATGCGCTGGTGCAGAACGCCGAAGCCGCGCTGCGCTCGGCCAAGAGCACCGGCGAGAAATATCTGCCACACCGTCTCGAGCTGTCGACTTCGGTGGTGATGCGCATGACGATGGAGCATCGCCTGCGCGGCGCGCTCGAGCGCCAGGAATTCGAGCTGCACTACCAGCCCAAGTTCGACGTGCGCACCAGGCAACTTCGCGGACTCGAAGCGCTGGTCCGCTGGCGCGACCCCGACGCCGGCCTGGTGATGCCAGGCGCGTTCCTTCCGCTCATGGAGTCGAACGGACTCATCGTGCCGCTGGGCGACTGGGTGCTCCGGCAGGCCGCGAGTGACCTGCGCCGCTGGCAGGGCGCGGGCATGACGCCGGGCCGGGTGGCCGTGAACATTTCACCGGTGCAGCTGCGACGGCGCGCGTTCGCCGACCACCTGCTCGATCTCGTGGGCGAATGGCGCACGGACGATGTCGGCGTGGACGTCGAGATCACCGAGGGCGTATTGATCGACGATGTGAGCACCGCGGTTTCGCAGCTTCGTCTCCTGCGCCGCTCGGGCATACGAGTGGCTATCGATGACTTCGGAACTGGTTATTCCTCGCTGAGCCGGCTGGCCGAGCTGCCGGTGGACATGCTCAAGATCGACCGCACGTTCGTGAATGGGCTGACCAGTTCCGGCACCGGCCGCACGGTGGCACAGACCATCATCGCGCTGGGCAAGGCCTTCGACATGGTCACGGTGGCGGAAGGCGTGGAAACGCCCGAGCAATTTGACATCCTCGCGCACCTGGGTTGCGACCAGTCGCAGGGCTATCTGCACAGCCGGCCGCTGTCGGTGGCAGACATCGAGCCGGTGCTCCGAAGCGCCCTGGACACGCAGTCGAAGTCGCTGCCGAACCCGGACGCAACGCCGATCGCCCGGCGCGGTTGACAGGTTCGAACAACATTTATTTGGGGAACGCGCTGAGCTCCGTCTGATCTACACTTGAGCGCGCAGAGCGCGTTTTTGTCAGACCGGATACGAATGATCAAACAACTCACCCGCGGCCGCCTGATCACGCTGGCAGCGACCGTCCTCGTAGTTCTTTTTTTCCTGTACCGCTGCACGCCCGGTGGTGATTCCGCCCCGGAGTATCAGACCGCCGTCGCCGAACTCGGCAACGTGGTTTCGCGTGTCAGTACTTCCGGCAGTCTGCAAGCGGTGGTCACCGTGGACGTGGGCAGCCAGGTCTCGGGGCGTATCCAGGAGTTGTTTGCCGATTTCAACTCGCCGGTGAAGAAGGGCCAACGCATCGCGAAGATCGATCCCGCGCTGTTCCAGGCCGCGCTCGTCTCCGCCGAGGCGAATGTCGCGGCGGCATCGGCCAATGTCACGCGACTCACCGTGGCGGCGGAGGATGCGGAGCGCCAGGCGCGACGGGCCTCCGAGGTGTACGAACAGCGACTGATTTCCGAAACCGAACGCGATACAGCCGTGGCGAACGCACGCGCGGCACGCGCTTCGGTGGAGCAGGCCAGGAGCCAAGTCGCGCAGGCGCGCGCGGCGCTGGAAACGGCACGCACCAACCTGCGTTACACCGACATCGTCTCGCCCACCGATGGCGTAGTGATCTCGCGCGCGGTGAACGTGGGCCAGACCGTCGCCGCGTCATTGTCCGCGCCGGTGATCTTCACCATCGCGCAGGACCTCAAGCAGATGGAAGTTCACACCAACGTCGCCGAATCCGACATCGGGCGCCTGAACCCCGGCATGCGAGTCACCTTCACGGTCGATGCCTATCCCGGCGAACCGTTCCGCGGCGCCATCCGCGACATCCGCAACGCGCCGCAGGTGGTGCAGAACGTCGTCACTTACGACGCCGTCATCGACGTCGCGAATCCGGATCTGAAATTGAAGCCCGGCATGACGGCCACCGTGAGTGTGGTGACCGATCGCCGCAGCGATGTACTCACCGTACCCAATGCCGCGTTACGTTTCCGACCTGAGGGTGCCGCGGGCCTGGGCCCGGGCCCGGGCCCGAATGCGGCTGGTGCAGGTGGACAGCGTGAGCGCGGCCAGGGTGGCCAAAGAAATCCCGACCAAAGAAATCCCGACAATAGAAATCGCGGCGAGGGTACCCCGAGAAATCGCGGTGACGGCGAAGAGGCAGGGCCGCCGCCGGTACTCAAGCGTACGGTGTACGTGCTGGTGGACGGCAAACCGCAAGTTCGCGAAGTCACCACGGGTCTTTCCGATGGCCGCATCACCGAAATCACCGGTGGAGAGCTCAAGCCAGGAGAGAACGTGATCGTGACCGCCGCCGGTCAGAATCCGAACCAGCGCGGACAAGGTCAGCGCGGCTTCCGGATTCTCTAGGACACTTCCGTGGCACTGATCGAGTTGCGCAAGCTCGCGCGGATCTACCAGACGGGTGATACCGAGTTCGCCGCGTTGCGCGACGTCGACCTGTCCATCGATCGCGGCGAGTTCGTGGCCATCTCGGGGTCGTCCGGCTCGGGCAAATCCACGCTCATGAACATCCTCGGCTGCCTCGATTCACCGACGCGCGGCAGTTATTTCCTGGGCGATCGCGACGTGGCCAAACTCTCGCGCATCGAGCTCGCACGCGTACGCAACGAATTCATCGGTTTCGTGTTCCAGAATTTCAACCTGCTGTCACGCACCACCGCGGCGGAAAACGTGGAGCTGCCGCTGATCTACGCCAAGGTACCGCCGGCGGAACGTCGCAAGCGTTCACGCGAAGCGCTGGAGCGGGTGGGCCTGGGGCATCGCGCGGGTCACACCCCTTCGCAGCTGTCGGGCGGCCAGCAGCAACGCGTGGCCATCGCGCGTGCACTGGTGACGAAGCCGCCCTTGATCCTGGCCGACGAACCCACGGGCAACCTCGACTCGGCAACCAGCGCGGAAATCATGCGGCTGCTCTCCGAGCTTCAGCAGTCGGGGATCACCGTCATATACGTCACCCATGAGCTGGACATCGCCGCATACGCCGGGCGAAAGATCCTGATGAAGGACGGCGCCATCATCAGCGACCAGCGGCAGACTCCCATGCTGGCGGAGGCTTCATGATCCCGGTCAGCGAAACCCTGCGACTCGCGGCGCGCGCGTTGCGCCGGAACAAGCTGCGCTCGTTCCTGACTACCCTGGGCATCATCATCGGTGTCGGCGCCGTCATATTCATCCAGTCGATCGGTGAGGGCGCCAAGTCGCGCGTGCGGGCGCAGATCGAAAGCGCGGGTACCAACATCGTGATGTTGTGGTCAGGGTCCAGCCAGGGCCCGGGCGGCCGTGGTGGCGCCGGTTCGCAGCCCAGCATCACCTGGGAAGACCTGCGCGCCATCCAGACCGAGTTGCCATCGGTGCGCGCCGTGGCGCCGCAGATCAACAGCAGTCAGCCGGTGATCTCCGAGACCAATACCTGGAACACGCAGATCACCGGCACCACGCCTGACTACTTCGTGATCCGCAACTGGCCGGTGGCCAGCGGCGCGTTGTTCACGGCATCTGACCAGGCGAGCGCGGCGAAAAACGCCGTGATCGGCCAGACGGCGGCCGAGAACCTCTTCGGTCCTGGCGTCGACCCCATCGGTCAGATCATCCGCATCCGGGATGCGCCATTCACGATCGTGGGTGTGCTGGAACGCAAGGGCCAGAACGCCATGGGCATGGACCAGGACGACGGCCTGTACATTCCATTGTCGGCTTTCCAGACGCGCATGCAGCGGGGCCTCGGGAAATTCGTTCCCGGGCGCATCTCGGTGAGCGCCGTGTCGCCTGAGGCCATTCCGCGCGTGCGCCAGGAAATCGCGGAGCTGCTACGCGAGCGGCATCGATTGGGGCCCGACGACGAGGACGATTTTTCCACCAGCAGCATGGCGGAGATGACCAGCATGCTCACGTCCACGCAGGACACCATGACGCTGCTGCTGTCGGCCATCGCGCTGGTATCGCTGGTGGTGGGCGGCATCGGCGTCATGAACATCATGCTGGTGTCGGTGACCGAACGCACGCGGGAGATCGGCATCCGCATGGCCGTGGGCGCGCAGCCGGCGGACATCATGAACCAGTTCCTGGTCGAGGCGCTGGTGCTGTCGGCCATTGGCGGCGCGCTGGGAGTGCTGTTCGGCGTGGGCCTGGGCCAGATGATCGCTCCCAGGTTCGGCTGGATCATGGAAACCAAGTCCGAAGTGGTTCTCATCGCGCTGGGTGTGAGCGCTGGCGTGGGCATCGTCTTCGGCCTGTACCCGGCGCGAAAAGCCTCGCAGCTCGACCCGATCGACGCGTTGCGCTACGAGTAACGGCAATGGCCGGCTCGGGCGTCCCCGGCCGCGGGCGCAGCCCAGGGCCTATACTCGCGTTTCCATTCAACGCGGACAAAGTGCAATGAAATCGATTTCCCGGCGTGGACTGCTGAAGTCCGGCATTGCGGCTGCCGCCGTCGGCGCGGCGCCGTTGTTCATCCCTTCGCGCGTCTGGGGCGCGAACCGGCGGATCCGCGTGGGGCAGATCGGGTGCGGCCGCATCGCGCAGGCCCATGACATGCCCGGGGTCATCAAGTCGGGTCTCGCGGATTTCGTCGCGCTCTGCGAGGTCGATTCCAGGCGCGCCGCCGACGGCGTGGTGATCATCGAGAAGGCCTACGCCGACCGTGGCGTGAAGGGGCCGAAGATCGCGGTGTACAAGAACTACCGCGAGCTGATCGCGCGCCGGGATATCGACGCGGTGGTCATCAGCACGCCCGACCACTGGCATGCGGAGCTCGCGCTGTCGGCCATCGAGTCCGGCAAGGACGTCTATCTACAGAAGCCATTCACCATGACTTACGCCGAGGGCGTGATCCTGCGTGATGCGGTGAAGCGGCATGGCCGCATCCTGCAGGTGGGCAGCCAGCAGCGATCCTGGGAGCAGTTCCGCCGCGCCGCCGAGCTCATCCGTTCGGGCCGCATCGGCAACGTGCAGCGCGTGGAAATCGGCCTGCCCACCGATCCCACGTCGGCCGATGCCCCGCCGGAGGCCATCCCGGCGAACCTGGATTACGGCCAGTGGCTGGGACCCACCGAGTTCAAGTACTACACCGAGCAGCGCGTGCATCCGCGCGAGGGCTACACGCGGCCGGGCTGGCTGCGCAATGACGCCTACTGCCTGGGAATGATCACGGGCTGGGGCTCGCACCACTACGACACCTTGAACTGGGCCTTGGGGTTCGACACGCAAGGCCCCGGCAGGATCGAGGGCAAGGGCGAGTTCCCCGATCCCTCGCGCATCTGGAACGTGCACGGCTCGTACGACATCACGTTGCAGTATCCGAAGAACATCACGGTGAATGTCTCCGACAAGCACAACACCGGTCTCAAGTTCCACGGTGACGAAGGCTGGCTGTGGGTGACGCGTGAAGGTACGGGCGCCACGTCCAGCGATCCGCAGGCGAAGGGCGCCAACCTGCCGCCGCTGGATGCCAGCAATCCCAGGATCCTCGATCCCAACGGGCTGTCGGTGCAGTTGCCGGTGAGCAAGTCGCATCACCGCAACTGGCTGGAGAGCATCGACTCGCGCAAGGAGCCACTCACGCCCGCGCGCGTCGGCCACAACAGCAATACCGCCTGCATCGTGAGCTGGATTGCGATGAAGCTCGGTCGTCCGCTCGAGTGGGATCACAAGGCCGGCAAGTTCCTGAACGACGCGGAAGCCAACTCCATGCTCACGCGCCGCGAACGCGCTCCGTACGGCGCGCTGAAACTCGCCAGGGCCTGAAGCCATGAAGATCGCATTCGCGTTCGTCTGCCTGTGGCTGGCCACCGGTGTCAGCGTCGCGAAAGAGGATGCGAACGTGCAGATCATCACTCTCGATCCCGGCCACTTCCATGCAGCGCTGGTGCAGAAGTTCATGTTGCCGGGCGTGTCGCCGAGAGTGCTGGTGTTCGCTCCCGAAGGTGATGACGTCGTCCAGCACCTGAAGCGGGTCGAGGGCTTCAATCAGCGCGCCGCGGACGCCACGAAGTGGGAAGAGGTGGTCTACACCGGGCCTGACTACCTGGACCGCGCGATGCAGCTGCACTCGGCGCCGGTCAATTCCCTGACTCGCGCGGCGGACTCCGTCGATCGCGCGTCGGGCGCTGGGGCGAGAGGCGCGGTCGCGCCGCCGTCCCCGACGATAGTGGTGATCTCCGGCAACAACGCGCGCAAGTCCGAGTACATCACCCGCTCGATCGCCAGCCGTTATCACGTGCTGGCGGACAAGCCCATGGTCATCCGTCCGGTGGATCTGCCGAAGCTCGAGGCGGCGTTCGCGGCCGCGAAACAGAACGGCGTGATGCTGTACGACATCATGACCGAGCGGTTCGAGATCACGACCCTCCTGCAGCGTGAGTTGTCGATGCAGAAGGAGTTGTTTGGCGTGCTGGAGAAGGGCACGCCGGATGATCCGGCCATTTCCAAGATCAGTGTGCACAATTTCTCGAAGGTCGTGGCGGGCGCGCAGCTCAAGCGGCCGCAATGGTTCTTCGACCCTGACCAACAAGGCGCCGGCATCGTCGACGTGACCACGCACCTGGTCGACCTGGTGCAGTGGGAAGCTTTTCCGGATGTGAGCCTGAAGCGAACCGATGCCAGGGTGCTCAGCGCCCGACGCTGGCCTACCGCGCTCACGCTGGAACAGTTTGGCCGCGTCACGGGCGCGACGGCGTTTCCGGACTATCTGTCGAAGTACATCAAGGACGGCGTGCTGCAGGCGCCGGCCAATGGCGAGTTCACGTACACGCTCAAGGGGGTCCACGCCAAAGTCTCCGTCACCTGGGACTTCGAAGCGCCGGCGGGTGCGGGTGACACGCATTTTTCGGTGATGCGCGGCACGAAGGCCTCGCTCACGATCAAGCAAGGCAAGGAGCAGGGATTCAAGCCCGCGTTGTACGTCGAAAGGAATGCCAGTGTGCCGGCCGCGGCTCATGAGAAGGCCTTGCGCGACGCCGTAGCCGCGGTGGCGAAGAACTACCCTGGCATTGACCTGAGGGCCGAAGGCGATCACTTCCTGGTCGTGGTTCCGGATCGCTACCACAATGGCCACGAGGCACACTTCACGCAGGTCACCGAGAATTTCCTGAAATACCTGCGCGCGGGCAAGCTGCCGGACTGGGAAGTGCCCAACATGCTGACCAAGTACGCCACCATCATGCAGGCCTACGAGCTGTCCCGCTGAGCGGCTGCACCGGGCCGGGGCCCATTTTTCGCGTCGGCCTCGCGACGGTGCAGGTTTTCACGCTGAGGTCATGCGATCGCGATAAAAAACGCTCGCATTTCATGCACGAAATTTGCAGGCTTCGGACATGAGCACATCCGTCACGTCCCTTCCGACCGCCACGCCGCCGACCACTGAACTCGACGAGGACCGTGTCGCGCTCACCAAGGAAGCGCTGAAACACGCGTTCCTCGACAACCTGTTCTACATCCAGGGCAAGTTCCCGGCGCTGGCCACCAAGACCGACTACTACATGGCGCTGGCCTACGCGGTCCGCGACCGCATGTTGCAGCGCTGGATCAGCACCGCGGCCACGTATACCCGGCAAGGCTCGCGCACGGTGTCTTACCTGTCAGCTGAATTCCTGATGGGACCGCATCTCGGCAACAACCTCATCAACCTCGGCATTTACGAGACGGCGCGCACGGCCGTGGGCGAACTGGGGCTGGATCTCGAAGAACTGCTCGCCCACGAGGACGAGCCGGGCCTGGGCAACGGCGGCCTGGGCCGGCTCGCGGCCTGTTTCATCGACTCGCTGGCCACGCTCGAAGTGCCGGCGCTGGGCTACGGCATCCGCTACGAGTTTGGCATCTTCCAGCAGGAGATCGTCGACGGCTGGCAGGTGGAAAAGACCGACAAATGGCTGCGCTACGGCAATCCATGGGAACTCGCGCGGCCCGAGTGGTGCTGCGAGGTGAAGTTCGGCGGACATACCGAGGTTTGGTACGACGAGTTTCAGCGCAAGCGTACACGCTGGGTGCCGGGCCGCATCGTCAACGGAATTCCGTACGACACGCCCATCCTCGGCTACAAGGTGAACACAGCCAACACGCTGCGGCTGTGGAAGGCAGAGGCGCCCGAGTCCTTCGATTTCGGCACCTTCAATCGCGGTGATTACTACGGCGCCGTACACCAGAAGGTGGGCAGCGAAAACCTCACCAAGGTTCTGTACCCCAACGACGAACAGGTGAAGGGCAAGGAGCTGCGCCTCGAGCAGCAGTACTTCTTCGTGAGCTGCTCGCTCCAGGACATGCTGCGCATCTGCCGCGTGCAGAAGATCCCGCCCGAGCGCTTCCACGAGAAGTTCGCCATCCAGCTCAACGACACGCATCCGTCCATCGCGGTGGCCGAGCTCATGCGCCTGCTGGTCGACGAAATGGCCATGGACTGGGAGCGCGCCTGGAGCATCACGCGCCAGACCTTCGCGTACACCAATCACACGCTGCTGCCCGAGGCACTGGAACGCTGGCCGCTCGACATGTTCCAGCGGCTGGTGCCGCGGCTGCTCGAGATCATCTACGAGATCAACGCGCGCTTCCTCGACGAGGTGCGCATGGCGTTCTTCGGCAGCGAAGAGCGCATCCGGCGGCTGTCGCTGATCGACGAGTCCGGCGAGCGGTACATCCGCATGGCGCACCTGGCGAGCGTGGGCTCGCATGCCATCAATGGGGTGGCCGCATTGCATTCCGAACTGCTCAAGAGCGATGTGCTGCGCGATTTCGCCGAGCTCTGGCCTCAGAAGTTCTCGAACAAGACCAATGGTGTGACGCCGCGGCGCTGGGTGGTGCTGTCGAACCCGCGCTTGTCCCATTGCATCACGCAGCGCATCGGCGACGAATGGGTGCGCGACCTGCAGCAGCTGCGCCGGCTGGAGCCGCTCGTCGAGGACGCGGATTTCCGCGCCGAGTGGCGCCAGATCAAACACGCCAACAAGCAGACGCTGGCGGGCCTGATAGAGGAGCGCACCGGCGTAGTCGTCGATCCCGCCGCCATCTTCGACGTGCAGGTGAAGCGCATCCACGAGTACAAGCGCCAGCACCTCAACATCCTGCACGTCATCGGCCTGTATCACCGGCTCAAGACGGATCCGAAGTTCACGATGGAGCCGCGCGTATTCATCTTTGGTGGCAAGGCTGCGCCGGGTTACTACCTGGCCAAGCTCATCATCCGGCTGATCACGGCCGCCGCCGAGATCATCAACCGCGACCCCAGCGTGCGCGATCTCATCAAGATCGTGTACCTGCCGAATTTCAACGTGACCAACGGGCAGAGGATCTACCCGGCAGCCGACCTGTCCGAACAGATTTCCACCGCCGGCAAGGAAGCCTCGGGCACCGGCAACATGAAGTTCCAGATGAACGGCGCGCTGACCATCGGCACCGTCGACGGCGCCAACATCGAGATCTGCGAGGAAGTCGGCGTCGAGAATTTCTTCCTGTTCGGCCTGGAGGCCCATGAAGTGGCGGCGCGGCGGGCCGCGGGGTACCGTCCCATGGAGTTCGTGGAGCAGAACGAGGAGCTGCAGGCCGTCATCCAGCTCATCAGGGACGGCTTCTTCTCGCGCGGCAACAGCGCGCAGTTCCAGCCGCTGATCGACAATCTCGTCTATCACGATCCTTACTTCGTGTTCGCCGACTACCAGTCCTACGCCGACTGCCAGTCACTGGTGGACCAGACCTATCGCGACAAGGACGCCTGGACCCGCATGTCCATCCTCAACGCCGCGCGCTCGGGAAAATTCTCGTCCGACCGCACGATCCGCGAGTACTGCGAGGAGATCTGGAAGACCAAACCTGTGAACGTGCAGCTCATCTCGCAGGAAGAGGTGAAGGCGGGGCTCGTCCAGTAGCCAGAGCCCCGCTACAGGCTTTCGCGCTTTCGCGCGTCCATCCCCTCAGGCAAGATCGTTTCCCGCGCCAGCGGGTTCGCACAAGGAGAAGGGGAATGCGTCAATCGAATCCGGCTGCAGTTGCGTGGTTGGTCGCGGCATTTTCCGTGACCGCCGTGTCCATCCCGGCCATGGCCCAGGACCCCAGGGCGGCGGAGGTCATCCGCGAGATGGGTTTGCCCGAGGGGCCGTCCGCCCTGCGCGAAGGCAAGAAATGGCGCAAGCCCCGGAAGATTGTCCTCACCTCCATGGGTTCGCTGGACGAACTCAAGGCGGCGGCTCCCGGCGTCAATTTCGTCGTGGTCAACGGCGTCGAGCAGATGGCGAAGGAAGCGGTCGACGCCGATGCCATCGCCAGCGGCGACAACCTGGTCTGCGACGATCGCGTGCTCGCGGCCGCGAAGAAGCTGAAGTGGATAGCTGTCTATTCGGCTGGCGTCGAGGCCTGCCTGGGCAAGCCGGTGCTCGAGAAGGGTGGCATCACGGTCACCAACATGCGCGCCATCGCGGGTCCGGTGATGGCAGAACATTCCATTGCCCTGGCTTATGCGCTGGCCCGTTCACTCCACGTATCCGTGGGGCGTCAGGCCACGGGCGCAGGTTGGGGCGGTGGCTTCGCGGGTTCGCAGCCTCAATCGCTGACAGGGAAGACGCTGCTGGTCGCGGGATTGGGTGGCATCGGACTGGAAGTGGCGAAGCGCGCCAATGCGCTGGGAATGAAGGTGATCGCCACGCGCAACAGTTCCCGCGACAAGCCCGACTTCGTGAGTTACGTGGGGCTCGCGGACGAATTGCCCACGCTCATCCAGCAGGCCGACGTGGTGGTCGCGGCGCTGCCGCTGGTGCCGGCCACCACCAACCTCTTCGACGCGAAAATGTTCGCGCGCATGAAAAAGACGGCGTACTTCATCAACGTGGGCCGCGGCGGCAGCGTGGTCACGGATGACCTGGTGGCCGCGTTGAACAACGGCACGATTGCCGGCGCCGGTCTCGACGTCACCGAACCCGAGCCGCTGCCGCGCGATCACGCCTTGTGGAAAGCCAGGAACATCATCATCACGCCGCACATGTCCGCCCAGTCGGATCTGGGGCAGGGCGTGCGCGCGCTGATCTTCCGGGAACAGGTCCGGCGTTTCGCGGCCGGCGACAAGCTGCTGTCGGTGGTAGATTTCAGCAAGGGTTACTAGCCCAGGTCAGCCAGGAAGGGAGCGCGCCATGAGTGCCAGACTCGAGTCCGGACTCGATGCGACCGCCGGGAGCATGCGAATCGACCGTCGTCAATTCCTCGGATCACTCACTGGCCTGGTGCTGGTGGCCACCGTGTCGGGCGTGGTGAAGGCGCAAGACGCGCCAAAATACGGCGCGGAGGGAATGCCCCATGGCACCGTCGACGATCCGCTGACCTTCGTCGCCATTGACGAGGACGGCATCGTCACAGTGGTCGTGCATCGATCCGAGATGGGCCAGGGTGTGCGCAGTGGCCTGCCGCTGATCGTCGCCGACGAACTCGAAGCGGACTGGAGCCGCGTGCGGGTCAAACAGGCACCAGGCGACGAGAAGAAATTCGGCAACCAGAACACCGACGGCTCGCGCAGCGTGCGTCATTTCTTCGACCCCATGCGCCGTTGCGGCGCGTCGGCTCGCGCCATGCTCGAAGCGGCCGCCGCGGCCACCTGGAATGTGCCCGTGAATTCCGTGCGCGCGGTGAACCACGAAGTGATTCATGTCGACAGCGGCCGCAAGCTTGGCTACGGCGCGCTCGCGAAGGCGGCGTCCAAACTACCCGTGCCATCGCGCGAGGCGCTCAAGCTCAAGGACCCGAAGCAGTTCCGCTACATCGGCAAGGAAGGCCAGCACCTGCTCGACGGCCCGGATATCGCCGGTGGTACGGCCCGGTACGGTATCGATGTGCGTCTCGACGGCATGTTGTACGCGGTCATCGCCCGGTCACCCGTGTGGGGTGGCAAGGTGGCGAAGTTCGACGCGGTCGAGGCGTTGAAGGTCAAGGGCGTCGTGAAAGTCGTCGAGATTCCAGGCACTCCGCTGCCCGCGGCATTCCAGCCGTTGAGTGGCGTGGCCGTGATCGCGCGCGACACCTGGTCCGCGTTGCAGGCCCGCAAGGCGCTCAAGATCGAATGGAATGACGGCGAACACGGCACCTACGACTCCGCTGCCTATCGCAGGGAACTGGAAACGGCGGTGCGCAAACCCGGCAAGGTGCTGCGCGAGGCCGGTGACTTCGATGCCGCGTTCGCCAAGGCCGCGCGCAAGGTGGAAGCCGAGTACTACCTGCCGCACATCGCGCACGCCACCATGGAGCCGCCGAACGCGACGGCGCGCATCGTCAACGGGCTCTGCGAAGTCTGGGCGCCCACGCAGGCGCCGCAGGGACTGCGCGAGGACGTGGCCAAGCGATTGGGCCTCGGCGCCGACAAGGTCACCGTGCATGTGACCTTGCTGGGTGGCGGATTCGGCCGCAAATCCAAGTGTGACTTCGCCATCGAGGCGGCGCTGCTGTCGCGCGAGATGGACGGGAAGCCGGTGAAGGTGACCTGGACGCGCGAAGACGACCTGCACCACGATTTCTTCCACACGGTGTCAGTGGAGCGTCTGCAGGCGGGTCTGGACGGGCAAGGGAAGACTACGGCCTGGCTGCATCGCAGCGCGGCGCCCACCATCATCTCGACCTTCGCGCCGGATCCCAGGCAGCAGGCCCCGTTCGAAGCCGGCATGGGGCTCACGAACGTCCCCTTCGCCGTGCCCAACCTGCGCGTCGAGAATCCTGCCGCCGCCGCGCATACGCGGATCGGCTGGTTCCGCGCCGTGTCCAACATTCCGCATGCCTTCGCCGTGCAATGTTTCGTGTCTGAGCTCGCGGCCGCTGCCGGGCGCGATCATCGCGATTTCCTGCTGGACCTCATCGGGCCCGCGCGTGCCATCGATCCAGGTACGCTGAACGACACCTGGAACTACGGCGAATCGCCGCAGCGTTATCCCTACGACACCGCGCGCCTGCGCCGCGTGATCGAGACTGCGACGCGCGAGGCCAACTGGGGCCGCAAGCTGCCGCAAGGTGATGGCAAGCGCCGCGGCCTGGGGCTCGCGTCTCACTACAGCTTCGTGAGCTACGTGGCGGCGGTGGTCGAGGTGGAGATCGGCGCGCAGGGCGAACTGTCGATACCGCGTGTCGACGTCGCCTTCGATTGCGGCCCCACCGTGTACCCGGATCGCGTACGTTCCCAGCTTGAAGGAGCCGTGAACATGGGCGTGAGTCTCGCCACCTCGGGTGAGATCACCTTCAAGAACGGTCGTGCGCAGCAGGGCAACTTCCATGAATACACGCTCACGCGCATCCACGAGGCGCCGCGCGATGTGCGCATTCACCTGATCCCCGCGAAAGACTGGTCCATGCCGCTGGGCGGCGTGGGCGAGCCGGGACTGCCCGCCATCGCACCGGCCATCTGCAATGCCATCTTCGCCGCCACCGGACAGCGCATACGGCAGCTGCCCATCGGCGCGCAACTCGCGCCGAAGGCTGCGGGTTGAGACGTCTGGCTGCCGCTGATCAGCCCTGCGAACCAAGCGCCTTCAGCGCCCGCCCGCGTACGCCTTCGTGAGGCGGTAGAGGAACTCGCGGCCTTCCAGCAGCGACTGCACGCGGATGCGTTCGTTGAGGCCATGGGCATTTCCAGTGGCGCCGTCGCTCAACATGCCCGACACGCCGTAACACGGGATGCCGGCGGGCGTGAGGAAGCGGCAGTCCGTCGCGCCGGATGCCATGGTCGGGATCACCGGAACGCCCGGAAACATGTCGGCCGTGAGCTTCTCGATGGGGCCATAGATCTGGCGAGACATCGGCGGCGGAGCGCCGGGCGTTTCAGGCGTCGATTGGAATTCCACCGACACACCCGGGTCGCCAATGACGCGCACCAGCTCGGCCTTGATCTCCTGCGGATCGTGGCCGGGGAAGATGCGGCAGTTCACGTTGGCCGTAACGCGCTGGGGCAGGGCATTGGGCGCGTGCCCGCCGTTGATCTGCGTGGCCACGCAGTTCGTGTGCAGGATGGCGTTCGCGGACGGATCCTTGCGCAGCCGCTCGATGGCAGCCGCATCACCGCGGGCCGCGGCCACCATGTCCGCGCCTTTGTCGCCGCCTTCGATCATGCCGAATTTTCCGAAGTAGCTGCGTGATACGTCGTTGAACTCGATCGGGAAGCTGTACGCCTCGATCTTCGCGAGCGCGCGGCCGAGTTGATAGATGGCGTTCTCGGGCATGGGGCGCGAGGAATGTCCGCCAGGGTTGGTCGTGGCCAGCGTGAAATCCTGGTAGAGCTTTTCCGACGCCAGCACCGACAGGAAGCGATACACGCCGGTATTCTGGTCGTAGCGGCCGCCGCCGCCTTCGTTGAGCGCGAACGCGCCATCGATGAGGTCGCGATGTCTCTCGATGAGATAATTCACGCCATTGAAGACATTCGGCGTTTCTTCGCCGCAGGTCAGCGCCAGCTTGATGCCCTGTTTCGGGCGATATTCCTCGCGCTTGAAACGGATGAGCATGTCCGTGAACACGGCGGCCATGGCCTTGTCGTCCGCGGCGCCGCGCGCGTAGAAGAAACCCTCTTCCTCGACGAGCTCGAACGGGTCGCGCACCCAGTCGTCGCGATTGGCCTCGACCACGTCGATGTGGGCGAGCAGCACGATGGGCTTGAGCTTCTTGTCGGTGCCCGCCAGCGTGGCGATGAGGTTGCCTTGTCTGGGCCAGTTCTCCGGCACGATCACGCGCAGGTCGGCATCGGCGTACCCGGCCGCCAGCAGCCGGGCTTTCATCGCGTTCGAGGCCTCCGTGCATGAACCCACGGATAACGTGGTGTTGATCTCCACCAGCTCCTTGTACAGCTCGCGGAACCCGGCTTCGCCGGCACGCGCCTGTTTCGAGGCCGAGGTCTGGCGGCTTTCCGTGATGTCGTCGACGACCTCGGCGCGCGCCGCCGAGATTGCCAGTGAGACGACAAGGACGGCGCGGATCAAGGCTTTCGGCGACATGCAAACCTCAAAGAGTGGTTAGAACTTCCTGCTTCTCGATCCTGGCGGAGTCGAATTCGATGCCGAAGCCCGGCTTCTCCGGCAGTGTCACCAGGCCGTTCACGGCGACCAGCGGGTCCTTCAGGAACCACTGCTTTTCAGGAACGTGATTGATGAGGTACTCGCCCACCGGGCAGACCGACGGTGACTGGCTGGCGACGATTGCGAGTGCCGCGTGCACATTGTGGCAGTGAGGCATGACGCGCACACCGTGCGCCGAGGCGAGCTGGCAGATCTTGCTCACTTCGCTGATGCCGCCGCACCACTCGGGGTCGGCCTGTATGTAGTGCAGGGCGTCGGCCTTCAGGAACTGCTCCACTTCCCACCGATTGTAGAAATGCTCGCCGGTGGCCACGGGCACGCGAGTGCTCTGTCGAAGGCGCGCGAAACTTTCCACGTCCGCCATGGGAAAGGCTTCCTCGATGAACCAGGGACGATATTGTTCGACCTTCTGGCACCACTGGATGGCATAGGCAAGGTCCCAGCCTTGATAGGCGTCGAAACCGATTTCCACGTCGTCGCCGACGGCGGCGCGCAGCTCGCGCATCAGCGCGACGTTGAGGTCCATGCCTTTCTGGCCATCACCGGGCCCGTAACCCAGGAACCACTTCTGGTGGATGAAGCCTTCTTTCTTGAGCTGCGCGGCGCGCTTGCCGGCGGCCCCGGGCTCGATGGAAAAGCCCAGGCAGCTCCCGTACACGCGCACCGGTTGCTGGGTCGGGCCACCTAACAACCGGAAAACCGGTACGCCGAGGAAGCGCGCGCGCAGATCCCAGAGGGCGTTGTCGCAGTAGCTGATGCCCATCATGTAGTGGCCGGCGCGCGCGTGGCGGTTCGACCGGTACATCTGGTCCCACAGTTTTTCGACGGCCAGGGCGTCCTGGCCGATCAGCAAGCGGCGCAGCGGGCCGAGAATGGTGGGCATTGCCTCGGCATCCACGTATCCGTAGATGCCTTCATGTCCGCCCCTCGTGCGGATGCGCAGGTAATGATGCCGCGCCGCGTAGGTTTCCTTGCGCGGTTCGCCGTCGCGGTAGGTAGCCGGACGGCGATCGGGATACAGGTGCAGCGGGTTCACCTGGTACTGACCATTGACGCCGCGCGTCACCTCGCGCGGCCCGGTGAGCCTCAGTATCTCGACGTCGGTGATGACCAGGTCGGGCAGGTTCAACGCGGCCGCGAACGCGTCACGCGAGTCGAATGGCAGGCAGGCCAGGGCGCCACCCGCGCCCAGGTGTTGCAGGAAATCCCGTCGTTTCATCTCCGCGCTCCCGGTTCAAGGCTCATGGGGGAAGACGCGCGAGCCTGAGTCAGCCGTCAACGGCCCCGGCTCAATTCGGCCGGGTGGCCGGTGCGTCCGCCTGCTCCTCGAGCACGCGTTTTTCGAGACGCTGCCGCGCGCCATCGGCGTAGGCGCGGCAGGCCGCCGCGTCGATGAACGGATTCACCGAGGGTTGCGCCTGGCGCTTTGCCAGCTTGCCCTTGACGTCGATGGCGTCCGCATGCGGCGCGAGCAGCAGGTCGCAGGGCAGGCCGGCCACCGTGTCGATGGATTTCTGGAAGGACTTCACGCGGCTCGGCTGCGTCGCGTCACCCGTGAATTTGAAGCCCGGCGCCGAAACCGAGTTGAGACTGTCGGCATAGACGATGTTCACGCATCGGCGGGCTGAGCCGTCGGCGCCCGCCGCCTTCTCGCATTCCTCCCAGCTCCAGGTGGTGCCGCCCGGTGTATGGCCCGGAGTGAAGTGCGCCGTGATGGCCAGCGAGCCGAGCTTCAACGTCTCGCCGTC